>CAVJQN010000116.1:899-8995 GCA_963651635.1 Agathobacter sp. | reverse complement strand
TCGTCACACGGGCAAGGAAGATCCAGCGGTTTCTCGCTCAGCCGACGCATGTGGCCGAGAAGTTCACGGGTATACCCGGCATCTACGTGCCGCTCTCCGAGACTATCAGAGGCTTTAAGTCCATCATAGACGGCGAGATGGATCAGTATCCCGAGGCTGCATTTTACAATGTGGGTACCATAGATGATGTGGTCAAAAAGGCGGAGCAGATGAAGACCGGCGCCGCACAGACGAAGACGGAGGCTTGAGCATGAAGCAGTTTCAGCTCCACATACTTGCCGCCGACAGGGTCATGTACGAGGGTCCCTGCGAGTCTCTCGTCATACCCACGCCCCGCGGTCAGTACGGTATACTGGCAGGACATATAGACCTCATCACGGCGGTCGTCCCGGGCAAGCTCACCTACCGTGTCCCCGGCGGCGATGCTCAGCCCTTAGCCGTGTCTGCGGGACTGACCAAGGTAGAGGACAATGACGTGCTCGTGCTCGTGGATACGGCAGAGCGCCCCGAGGAGATCGACGCCAACCGCGCCAAGCGCGCAGCCGAGCATGCCAAGGAGGCGCTGCTGCAGAAGCAGAGCAGACGCGAGTATCACGCGGCGCAGGCTACGCTCGCAAGGGCACTGAGCCGTCTGAAGGTCAAGGGGAAGGATATGCAGTAGCATATCTTCAATACAGCCCGAGACGGCACAGTATGAACTGCACCGTCTCGGGCTTCATGCATTATATAAGGGTGTCAAAGGGAAGCTGTGTCAAACAGCGGATAAAAGCGCTCCATAGCCGCCAGTCTCACGCCTGATGAAACATATGAGTCACGATCCAGTACCATAGTACTGCGCTTGTCCGCGTCATATGCCGGCCATTGCGGCAGCTCGCCACAGCCGGGTGTGCCGCATCGCACGAAGTTCAGCCAGCTCTGACGTATACGCCGTGCTGTTTCATCATCCGCCAGCTCTCTGTCCTGACGTCCGAAGATCATCTCGTACTCGCAGCCGTGATGAGCCCGGGTTCCGTCCGCCTTTCTCAGCATCGTATGGAACATATATACCTTCGAATGACGCGACATGGCCTGCGCGAACAGGTTGGCAGGAGTTCTCAGCCAGAGGTCGTTCTTTATATCCATATAGATCTCATCAAGACTTTTCTCCGGCTCCTGACCATGCAGGAAGCGTATCGTTTCATCCATATCAGGTATACGCCCGCCGCACTGACTCTTCAGAAGCGCTCTTTTTTCTTCCGTGGTTTTATTTCTGAACTGCTTGTCATATTCCCCGCAGCATGTTCCGATGAGCGCATCTATGCCTGCCGCAGAGCCCCCGGCCAGCCCTCTGAAGCTGTTTTTCGGGATCACGATATCGTCCTCTACCACGGAAAACGGCTTGCGATCCTCGCTGAAGTAATCCGACTTCTGCAGGCTTATCTGTGCCTCCAGTATCCTCTCCGCGGGCAGCTCCAAAAGCTCCTCCATGGAGGAATCTCCGAGTATATCCAAAAATGTCCGCGCCGCGCACAGACTGTCCTCCCACGAGGTGATGCCTATATCCAGCGCAAAGGAGCTGTGCATGACGGCTCTTTTGAAATGCCTCTCACCGTCTGTCATGAGCAGCTGCGCCGAGATATTGCTTGACCCTGCCGAGTGTCCCCATACCGTGACATTGTCCGGATCGCCTCCGAAGGCTGCTATATTGTCATGCACCCACTTAAGGGCGGCCTTCAGATCGAGTCTGGCCAGATTGTTGGAGTATCGGTATTCTCCGTCTTTGTCAACCGATGACAGGTTCAGGCTGCCGAACACTCCGAGCCGATAATTGACAGTCACCAGTATCAGATCCGGGTTCTCCTCTATCATCATATCGCCGCTGAATTTCTCATAGCTGGCGCCGCCCTTTATGTAGGCGCCGCCGTATACCCATACCAGCACAGGCCTGCCGTCATGCTCCAGATCCGCTGTATAGATGTTCAGATACAGACAGTCCTCGCTCTGCTCCAGCGCGGCATACCGTTTGTCATACACCTGCACGGGTATCGGCTTAAATACTGACGCATCAAAATGCTCTCCGCTGTCCTCGCACTCTATCGGCTCTCTCCACCTGAGTCTGCCCACCGGGGGCTTGGCAAAGGGTATCCCCTTAAATGCCAGCACCCCGTTCGGCTCGACAGCACCGGTGAAGATGCCCTTTCTTGTAGAAACCTCAGGTCTCATCTGTCCTGTCTGCCTTTCCTCAAGCATTATTCACGCACCTGCTGCTCATATAGACCACCTCGCCATGCTCATTGCGCGAGAACTTCGAGAAGAACTCGTCATAGAAGAACCATGAGTCCTGCGGTATGCTCGTATGCGGCTTGTACCGGACCGTCGTAAATCTCACCAGCGGCACTCCGTCCTCATCATGATAGACCTTGTTCTGATACAGACCGTCGGCATAGTCACAGCTCTCATCCCACGGTGCTGTCTTATCTCTTTTTGTCCAGTACTCGATGTTGGCACGAGCCTTCTCGTTTGTCTTAAAATCTCCTCCGCCCTTGTCATTTTCTCCGAGGATGATCCACAGCGGCATCTTATATCCCTCGACGACGCCCGGAGAGTCAAAATATCCGAAGAAGCCGCCCTTGAGCACGCCGCCCGTGGCTCCGCCCGCCGCAAATACCTCCGGCATGGTGAGCAGCACCCGCTGGCACATGCAGGCTCCCATCGAGTGACCCGTCGCGTAGATACGTGAAGCGTCGATGGCATATCTGCCCTTTACGTCCTCTATCAGCGCACGGACAAATGCCACATCGTCCTCTATATCCGTCGCGCCGCAGGCGTTCCACGCCGGATGCGGTACGGCATTTTTGTCGTCACGACGCCTCATGGCTCCCGTAGGAAATACAACTGCAAATCCGCGGGTTTCGGCCACCTTGATCCACTCCGTGCGGTACATGGCTGAAAATCCGTTATTGTTGCCGCCATGGAAGCATACGACCAGCGGCATCGCTCTGTCAGGCTCTCTGCGTGCAGCGGAAGGGATGTATTCTGTCCATTCCCTGCGGTAAGCGCCCAGCTCCATCGTCCGCTCGTCGGCCTCCCAGTCCTGCACGGAGCGGTACGGGCGCAGATTGCCGTTGTATATCGCTACCGGGCGTATGTTCCTCGACAGCAGACATCTCCAGATCCTCTCTGTGCTCTCCGGTCTGCGGCACTGCTCCTGCGATGCTTGCGTCACGTACAGATCCGCGCCCGCCTGCTCGTCTATCAGCGAATCAATCACTGCAGTCTTCGGATGATAGTGCTCGGTGCAGTCGCCTGCATTTTCCTTATATTCTGACCTGTCGGCATCCTTCAGGTACTCTGCCACATTTTCCTGCTCTTTAGTCATGTCCTCCGTCCACAGCCACGCCGGAACAGGGATACTGCATTTTTTTATGAAGTCCACATCGGAGGCTTTGCCGCCTATTTCCTGCAGTTCCTCCCTCGCGATGCCGAAATCGCCGCAGCACAGAACCCCTGCCCATGCCGATGGGTGCTTGAGCGTCTCCCTTATCACTACCGCACTGCCCGTGCCGTATCCGGCCAGATAGCAGGTTGCCTTATTGACGGTATAGTACTTCTCATCGCGTCTGGCCTTGAAGAACTCTCCGTAATATTCACTGCACTGCCCTGCATCTGCCAGCAATACGACGATCGATTCAGCATCTGCGAGCTGCTTCCAGCCCGTGCTTTCCAAGAAGCTCTCCGGCTTATCGCCGTCATCCATCACCGCCAGAACCGCACGTCCCGCATAATGTGCGCCCTGCGGGATATACACATAGTACGCAGCCGAGCTGTCTGACAGTGCGATGTCGCGTCTGAACAGTCCTTCAAACTGCAGCCTGTACGGATCATTTTTATCTATCTTTTCATAGTATCCCCGCACATCCTCGGGAAATTTCATTATCTGCATATATGCTCTCCATTCTGATATATTGCTCTCGTGTCAATGCTTAAACCAGTCCGATATGGATACACAGAGGGAACCATATCAGGAATACGGCTACAAAGAAGAGCGACTGTATCAGAGAGCCGAAGAAATACTCCTTCATCGTGAAGTTGCCTACCGTAAATGCGTACAGCTGCGTGGATGATGCCATCGGTGCCAGTGTGGACAGAGATGAGCCGTAGTGAGCGGCCAGCAGCGTCAGACGCGGATCCACACCCAGAGCCATACCGACCGTGACAGCCAGCGGGCGGAAAACAGCGCCGACGGTTCTGTTGCTGCAGAACTGAGTGATCACAAATGCGACCATGAAAATCAATGCCGTTATAAGTATCGGATTGGAGAAATTTCCGAGTGTTCTGGTAGACCAGTCGGCGATGATGTCATTCATGCCTGAATTGGTCATAGCCTGCCCCAGACAGACCGTTCCTCCGTATACGAAGATGGTATCCCACTTGACCGCCCTTAGAGCCTCCTTGTATGTGATAACCTTTGTGAGAAGCGCTATCAGTATGCAGCAGCCGGCGATCATATAAGCATCTATATCAAAGACCATAGAGCCTACTATGATGCAGACTGCGCCGCCGAAGAACAGCGCCATGCCCAGCTTATCCTGAAACGGTGTAAGCTCCCGCTTAGATTTATCCTCGCGCTTGCCCTTTTCCGTCAATGCGGATTCATTGACATGCGCCTCGCCGTCCTTGCTGTAGAACTTCCAGCCGATCAGATAGATAAATACAAAGTATGCGATAAATGTCGGGATCTTTACGATAAACGGATCCATCATCTCAAAGCGCTCTGTTGCGCCCGCCGCCTCAAGGAATCCGTTAAATGTCAGATATGCCGTCAGCGCGCCGCCTACCGGGATGACATTGTTGCTGGTGTTGGCTACATCGGTGCATGCCTTGATGGTATTCTTCACCGGCAGACCCACGTCCGTAGCTATCGCTATGACTATCGGAAGCATGATGGCCATGGCGCTCGACGGGTTGGTAAATGTTGACAGCAGCATACTCATCAGCATAGATGCGAGCAGCACCCGCTTCTTGCCGTTCTTTCCTGATGCGACATTGGTCGTTACAAATACCTTCAGCCGCTCCAGAAATGATGTCTGGTTCAGGATGCCGCCCAGTATAAACAGCGTAAACAGTGATACTACCGTAGAGCTCGAAAAGCCTGCAAACGCCTCCTTAAAGGACAGCACACCGGTCATCTGCAAAAGCATCGGTACAAATAATGCGCTGGCCGCGATCGGGATCACGTTTGAAAAGAATGCGATGATCATAACTACGGTGATGATCAAAACAATAAGTGCCTGTGACATAAAACCCTCCTCATACTTTTCTGTTTTTGTTGCTTTTATATGTTTGTATTATCGGATGGGTTGCACTTTATGTCTATTTTGCATATTATAAGCGTGTCATAAGCAATGCTTAAGTGTTGCTTGTCGTATATCATTCAATGATGTCGGGGGCTGTATATGAAAATCAGCGACATGGATGCCATAATAAAGGTCGTACAGCTGAAGGGGCTCTCTGCAGCTGCTGATGCATTGTTTATCTCCCAGCCTGCACTCAGTCAGCTCATAAGACGCGTTGAATCGGAACTTGGGATCACGCTTTTTGTCCGGCAGCAGGGCAGAGCATTTGAATTGACACAGGACGGAAAGCGCTTTCTGGATATGGCCGGGCAGGTGACCCATATCTATCAGGATTATCTGCTCTCACTCAAGAGCGATGCTCACGTCCTTCGCATCGGCATATCCGAACACTTCGGTCATCGTATAGTTCAGGCGGTTTTCGATTCCGACCCGGAGCTGTCCCGCATTGGCTACAGCTTCATCGAGATTGCCTCCGGCACCAAACGTGAACAGGCGCTGCTCGACCGCGAAATCGACGTGGCTATAGTCAGGACTCCCATCGTAACACCCGGGATCCTTCACAAGGTGATATGTCACGAAAGACTCGGCATATGGCTTCGCAACGGATCGTCATCCGAATCTCAGGCCGTATCTGTCCCCGGTCACAAGTACAAGGTGCTTCCGATATCGGCCTTGAACGGCGAGCCTCTCGCTCTCCCGTCTCCTGACAGTCGTATGTATCAGTCCATTGAGCGTATGCTTACACTCCATCAGATACATCCCGCATCTGTGCAGTCATTTCGGAATATGTCATATATACTGATGATGGTCGAGCAGGGGGTGTGCAGCACAATCAGCTATTATCCAAAGGAAGCGCAAAACACGGATCGCTTTTTTATCATGAATCCGTGTGATGTGACATACGATCTGGCAGTCGCCTATCGCCCCGGCACGAAGCACCTGCCCGCCATAGAGAAGCTGTGTCGGATGCTCTCGGTCTATTTTCAGCGAATGAACGAATAACAGGCGGTGAACCTGCAGCGAATTTATCTTGTGTTCTTTCTGTATATCCTCAGCAGACCCTTCATGAGAAGGTTCGTATCGACAGTTATCTCATGCCGGCACAGCTGCGCTATACCGTCCGAGAGACCGCCCGATGCTATCACGCGCATATCACAGCCCATCTCCTGCTCTATGCGGTCGATGATGCCGTCTATCGCGGATGCCGTGCCGTAGACTATGCCGCTCTTCATGCACTCTATCGTGTTGCGGCCTATCAGGGCTTTCGGCTTCTCTATGCCGATGCCGTAGAGCTGCGAGGCGCTTGATGTCAGTGCCTCCAGAGATATCATCACTCCCGGCATGATCATGCCGCCTATAAAGCGCTTTTTATCGTCGATCACGGAGATGCTGGTCGCCGTGCCCATATCTATGATGATGAGCGGAGCCTCATACATGGCTGTCGCGCCTACTGCCTCCGCCACTCTGTCCGCTCCCAGCTCGGCGGGATTGTCCAGCATGATATCAAGACCTGTCTTCACACCCGGTCCCAGCACCAGTATCCTGTGCCCTTTCAGTATCTTCTCCGCGGCGAGCCTTACTACCCATGTGATCTGGGGCACGACGGATGAGATGATACAGCCCTCTATCTCCTGCGCCTGTATGTGGTACAGATCCAGTATGATCTTGATATCTACGGCATATTCCAGCTCGGTCTTGGTATGACTCGTCGATATCCTCTCACTCGGTGAGATATATCCGTCTCTCGTCTATCGCGCCTATCACTATCTCGGTATTGCCTATATCTATCGTCAGGATCATATAGTTACCTCTCCCGTCACTTACCCGCATAACATCGTTTCATCTCGATTCCCCTTTGATCATATGTAAGAACTGTCTCATATTATGTGTCCAGAAGTTCATGACCATTTCAACTGTGGTTGACAAATCCTAACGCGCCTATAGCAACTCCGCCATATAAAGCGGGATGTGGATAATTCCATCCTTCATCATGACATCCTTTGTATAGAGAATATAGGAGTCTCCGATAACAGAGGAGAAATGCCTGCGGAATTTGTCAAGAGAGGAATGGGATCGATAGTTGCCCGACTTCACCTCTACCGGAGATATCTTCTTTCCGTTTTTGATCAGAAAGTCAATTTCCATGTGGTTTTCGCGATTCTTACTATCGGAACGGGAATAGAAATACAGGCGCTCTCTGTGGAGACGCAGCATCTGAGCTACGATGTTCTCCACAAGCATCCCCTCATTGATGCTCAGTTTATCAAAAAGTATGGCGCGGTACAATTCATTGTCGGTATACTTGCTGTCTTTGAAGGAATGGGTAACAAGCAGCCCTGTATCTGCCATATAGCATTTTTGTGTGGCGTTTTCAGCACTCAGGGCGAGACCAACGTGAGGATCTGTTGCGTTGAAACAGGCATTGACAATCATTGCTTCGTTAAGCCAAATGAAGGAATCCTCAAAAGTTCTGAAACGAGCCTGCTTGTTGATTGAAGAAAGCCTATACTTTTTTTCTTTTTTGGAAAGCTGACCGGGAATCCCATCAAAAACAGCAAATACTTTATCCTCGTAACCTGCAGCAAATTTTGCAACATCATCCCGATAGAGTTTTAGGATGCGACGCTTTGCAACATCGGATGCTTCAAAATCTTTGTCAGCCATATAGGCAAGAACAGATTGCGGCATACCGCCGACAAGAATATACTGGCGAAAATCATTCATGATTTTGCGGTGCAGAGCGGAGCCAAGGGGTGTCTT
>CAVJQN010000116.1:0-879 GCA_963651635.1 Agathobacter sp. | reverse complement strand
GTGCCCAAAGGAACTCCTCGAAATCCAGAGGAAACATTTCGATGTGCTCTTCTTCAGATGGAATAATAATGTCCTGGACATTCTTTTTAAGGCGAATCAAGGAGCCGGTTTCAAGATAATCATATCTACCGTCCGCAACAAGATACTTTATAAGTTGACGTGCTCTGGGGTACTGCTGTACCTCATCAAAGATAATCAACGACTCACGCTTATGAAGCGTTGTGGAATAGAATGCGGATAGCTTCGCGAAAAACAAATCAAAATCGGAGGTATCGTTGATAAAGAGATCAAGAATGTCTTTCGGTGCCTTTCCGAAATCAATGAGGACATAGCTTTTGTACTCGGTCTTAGCAAATTCCTCTGCAATAAAGCTTTTTCCAACACGGCGGGCACCGTCAATCATCATGGCGGTTGAGCCGCCACTGTTTTTCTTCCATGAAACAAGCTCGTCGTAAATCTTTCTTTTCAGCATAGTATGCCGCCTCGAGTTTATATTATATCCTTAACACGAGGGCATTATAATGCTAAAATCACGAAAAAGCAACTTTGAGGCTTGCATTTATGCACGAAAAAGCAGGTTTAGAATTGCTGTATTATCACGAAAATGCAATATTTCGAAACTACGATAGTGGGCTTCAGGTTTACCCGCCATCCCTCCCTGAATCTTCCGGAGCTGCGGCTGACAGCCATTGAGAAGCAGCTACAAGAGCGCACGAGAGAGCTGCTCTCCATTCCGATTCAGAGAAACACAAGGCGCAAAAGCTGAAAATTGGATGGTTACTTATGGGCTTTAGCTTGCATTTTCGTGACAATACAGCGATTCCGAACTTGCTTTTTCGTGCATGATGGTGATCTAATTGTATGGCTTACCTATGAACT
>CAVJQN010000115.1:0-8656 GCA_963651635.1 Agathobacter sp. | reverse complement strand
GTCACGAGACATTACAGAAACCGCCGTTTAGGCGAGTTCTTAAAGGAGTTAGAGCTGTCAATGTGCATTGCCTTTCAAGAACATTGTAAAAAGATGTAAAGAGATGTAAAATGTTTGCAAACATGTAAAAACATGTAAAAAGATGGAAACAAGGAGCATCATATGCGCGGTAAAAACCCCTTCACGCTTTCATTCGGTCGAGTTCCCAACGAGTACGTAACCAGACATGCCGAGGAAGATCATATAGTAGATATGTTCACGGAGCTTCCGATCACGGATCAGATATATGTGCTGCTGGGCGTGCGAGGGAGCGGCAAAACCGTGACGATGACCAATGTTACGCGGCGCATTGGTGAGCTCAAGGAATGGATTATAGTCAAGGTAAGTCCGATAGACGATATTCTGGAGGCTGTATACAAGATACTGATATACGAGCCGCGGGTACATCAGATATGTGTGGATGCAAAAATTGATGTATCATTGTTTGGTGTCAGTCTCTTCGTGAGCTCAGCTATGCCCGAGCCGAACCTGATACAGGCTATTGATAACATATTAAAGGCTCTGGACAAGTCCGGCATCAAGGTTCTGATAACGATAGATGAGATCACCAATACCGGGCAGATGCGCGCCTTTGTGAGTGCATTTCAGCTGTTCATAACCAACAACAGACCTGTATTCTTCCTAGGAACAGCATTGTTCGAGACCTTTGAGGAGCTGAAAAATGTCTCCAATCTGACATTTTTATACAGAGCTCCGCGGATCGTGCTCACCCCGTTGAATACAGGCGCCATGGCAAATGTATATATGCGTGTATTTGAGATCACGAAGACGCAGGCTCTGAAGATGGCGGCACTGACAAAGGGATATCCGCTTGCATTTCAGATATTGGGCTATGTACAGTGGGAGCGGGAAAGCGAGAGTCTGCTGTCAGATGCGATCATGGAGGAATTTGATCAGCGTATATCAGATGCGGCATACAGCAAGCTATGGTCGGAGCTGTCCGATACGGATCGAAGGGTTATGGCTGGCATAGCACATGCAGATAACCACGGGGTCAAGACCGTGCGTGAGTATCTGCAAATGGACGCGAACAAGTTCAACCAGTACCGCAGGCGGCTGAGTGCGCGAGGGCTCATAGATATCAGCAAATACGGTCATGTTGACTTTGCGCTGCCGAGGTTCGGAGAGTTTGTAAGGATAGCGGAGCTGGAGGAGATGCTGTGATGTGCCTGCCCTGCGACTATGCTATAATACAGCAGACAAGCTGATACGGGTTGCTACGCGCATAGCGCTCCCGCAACCCTAAAAGCAGACGGGGGATATATATGCTGAGATATGACTGCTCCAAGGCTCTGGGAGCGATGACGCAGGCAGAGCTGGACGGATACAGGGACAGGGTGCTGGCGGCGCGCGATACATTGATGAACGGAAGCGGCGCGGGCAGCGACTTTCTGGGATGGATAGACCTGCCTGAGAGCTATGACAGGGCAGAGTACGAGAGGATAAAAAGGGCGGCTCAAAGGATCCGCTCGGACAGCGAGGTACTGCTGGTGATAGGCATCGGAGGCTCGTATCTGGGCGCGAGAGCCGTCATCGAGGCGATGAGTGCCGGACGCGGCGGGGACTGCCCGGAGGTCATCTTCTGCGGCAATTCACTCTCGCAGAGAGCTTTGCGCGAGGTCATATCATATATCGGTACGAGGACATTTTCCGTCAATGTTATATCCAAATCAGGCACTACCACCGAGCCGGCGGTAGCATTTCGCATATTCAGAAAGCTACTGACGGAGCGATACGGCGACGGCGCGGATGCGAGGATATATGCGACGACGGATCGATCAAAGGGCGCGCTCAAGGCTCAGGCGGATGCGCACGGCTGGGAGAGCTTCGTGGTGCCGGATGATATAGGCGGGAGATTTTCCGTGCTGACGGCGGTGGGGCTGCTCCCCATAGCGGCGGCGGGGATAGATACAGACGCGCTCATGGAGGGTGCGCGCGCGGGCAGGAAGGCCGCTCTGGAGACAGAATATCAGGACAATGCGGCGCTGAGATATGCGGCTGTGAGAAATATCCTCAGAGAAAAGGAATATGCGATAGAGATATTGTCCAACTTCGAGCCGTGTCTGCACTATATATCGGAGTGGTGGAAGCAGCTCTACGGCGAGAGCGAGGGCAAGGACGGCAGGGGGATATTTCCGGCGGCTGTCGATATGACGACAGATCTGCACTCTATGGGGCAATATATGCAGGAGGGACCGCGGACACTTATGGAGACGGTCATCGACATAGAGACGGACGGCGAGCCGCTGGTGATCGAGAGCGAGGAGACGGACGGGGACGGACTGAACTATCTGGCGGGCATGAGCCTTGATGAGGTCAATCACAGTGCCATGCGCGGGACGGTCATCGCACACAGCGACGGCGGAGTGCCTGTCGGGGTATTTTCCCTGCACGCTCTGGACGCTTATCATCTGGGTGAGCTGATATATACGATGGAGTATGCCTGCGGAGTCAGCGGATATATACTCGGGGTCAATCCATTCAACCAGCCGGGGGTGGAGCGCTACAAGCAGAACATGTTTGCACTGCTGGGCAAGCCGGGATATGAGACGATGCGGGACGAGATACTGAAAAAATTATGAGATGCTGACAGGCACAGCTTAGCAGCGGGCGTGACATAAGGAGAGGGAAATGCAGCCGATAGCTGATTACAATGCATTCTTCGACGGTGCCATACAGGCTCTGGAGGAGTCCGGCGCAGTCAAGAGGGAGCTGAGAGACGAGAAGCGCGCCAGAGAAGAGATGGAGCTGCAGCTCGCAGACATACAGGATGAGCTGAGAGCCACCATCGAAAAGGAACTCAGATCAAGGCGGGCGCAGATCAGCCGTACATACGATACGGAGGCGGATCAGATAGAAGCCAGACTGGAGGACGCGCATAGAAGGCGCAGCGCAGCCAAAAGCAAGGGCGTGAAGGAACGCATCACCGAGGAGACCTCACAGCTCCATACCGAGAACAGAAATATCCGCGCTCAGATAGCCGAGGATCTGCGCAGCAGAGGACTGCCCGACTATTGCGACGGGCGCCTGTTCAATATCATCTTCATGCCGGAGGGCGCGGCGGATCATGTACTGCAGATGCTCATCCAGCTGCTGTGCTATGCAGCATTGCCCACGTGCATAGTTCTCATATCCGGCACGACGAATCTCTGGATAGTTGCGGCGATCTTTGCCGCGGACATGCTGGTGTTCAATGCTATCTACGGCAGCATGCTTCGCTCGATAGTATATAAAAACTACGACATACTGAGCGCGGCGGCGGAGAAAAGAGCGCAGATCAGGGACAATACAGAGCACATCGAGGCGATTGCGCGCGATATCAAAAACGATACCAACGAGGAGATATACAATCTTCAGACCTACGATGCCGAGATAGAGGATATAGAGCACGAGCTGGACAGGGTAAAAACAGGCAGGCGGGAGGCGCTGGCAGAGTTCGACGGTGTGACCAGTCAGAGCATAGCGGACGAGCTCACGGGCAATGCACAGCCGCGGATAGACGAGCTGAGCGCGCAGATAGCCGATGCGGCGCAGCGTGTAGCGCAGCTGGAGGCGGACAATCGCGAGAGAAATCTCAGGCTCACCAGTGACTACGAGGTCTATCTCGGCAAGGAGTTCATGACGCGCGACAGGATAGAGGCGCTGCGGGATATCATCAATCACGGTACCGCCGCCAATATCTCCGAGGCGAAGGAAGAGTACGAGCAGAGGATGGAAGGCTGATACAGATGCCGGATTACAGAGAAGACAGGAAAAATGAGTTCAGGCGGAGCATGGTCGAGGGCGGACGCGGAAGCACTCGCAGAGCGCAGCGCCGCGCTGGCTATGACAGCAATGACGGTTATGATGAGGAATATGACGGCGAGGATCGTGTACAGGAGCTGGAGCGCCGTCAGAGGACGCGCCGCAGATGGAGACTGCGCTTCGTGATAGCCGCCGTGAGCATCGCCGCGCTGGTCGTAGCAGGCGGATGGCTCTTCATACAGAGATTCAGATATACAACATATGAGGAGAGCAGCAGCAGACAGCTCGGCGGCGGCAGCTATGTCGGGATGGTAGGCTACGGGGACAATGCAATCAAGTATTCCCATGACGGAGCGCGCTATATCAGCGCGTCGGGCACGGACATATGGGCGGACAGCTACGAGATGAAGGCTCCCGGCATATATGTCAGCGGCGACTATGCGTGTATATACGCGTCGGGTGAGAATAAGATAAATATCTACAATGCCTCCGGCAGGATAGGAAGCGCCGAGACGCTGCTGCCCATCACCAAGGCGGTCATCTCCTCAAACGGTGTGGTTGCGGCTCTCATCGAGGACGCATCTGCCAGCTATATCACATTTTTCGGGCAGGACGGCAATGCGATAGACATCACCATCAAGTCTCTCATCTCGGGCGACGGATATCCGACGGATATCGCGCTCTCACCGGGCGGCACTGGACTGATGGCGGCATATGAATATCTGGACGGTCTGGAGTTCAAGGCGAGAGTGGTATTTTACGACTTCTCCGAGATAGGCAAGAGCATCCCGAATCGCCTCGTAGGCGGGTTCGAGGGTCCCTTTGAGAGCAGCTTTATCAGCCGTGTGCGCTACATCAACGCAACATATTCATATGCGGCAGGAGATACCGGCATATACTTCTTCTCGTCCAAGAATCTCGCATCGCCGGAGCTGGTCAGGGAGGTCGTGATAGATGAGGAGATACTGTCGATATTCAACTACAAGAATCATGTCGGAGTGATCACAGCGAGCAGCGAGGAGGGCGGGACGCACAGGCTCACCCTATACAGACAGGACGGCACGGTAGAGCTCAGCAGACTGTACAGCTTCGACCATAAATATGTGAGCACCGACGGCAGCTATATATATCTGTACGGGTCAAGCAGCCTGATGATCATGACCATGCGCGGAGCGATCAAATATGACGGAGAGTTCAGAGGCGAGCCGAAATATGCGGTCAGGGGCACAGTTCCGGGAGTATTTATCATGACCTCGCCGACGGAGATATCGGAATATAAGTTCAAGTAGACGACCTGTCGGAGATGGTGAAAATCTGCAACTGTGAAGAAATGATGAACTGATTGACAGAGATAGCTGCGCCTGTTATATTACATATAGCACATGGCGACGAGGTGTGCGGCGGTTCGCTGTTTCCGTCCTGTCTTCGTGCTGCGGCACTCGACAGTTACGGACAGCTATCGCATGGGCAGTGCTGATGCTTCTCCTCGGAGCTGCGCTCCTCGACAAGCAAAGCCACTGCCTCAATTTGCGAATGCCGTCGCCAGCTGCGGGAACGCCGGAGGCGTGAAGCAGCTGGCTTTCGTCGCATAATACTAAAGTACAGACGGGAGTTGATGAACGATGAAGATCGACAGATTTACAAAAAAGTCCATCGAGGCGGTTCAGGACATGGAGAAGATCGCCGGGGAGTATGGCAATCAGGAGATCCGACAGGCTCATCTGCTGATGGGACTGATAAATCAGGAGGATTCACTGATCAAGTCCATGCTAACAAGGATGGATATCAATATCAATCAGTTTGAAAACGAGCTGCAGGCGGTGATCGAGAAGTATCCCAAGGTGCAGGGCGGTCAGCCGTATATCTCCAACGACCTCAATCAGGTGCTTATAGGCGCCGAGGACGAGGCAAAGAGGATGGGCGACGAGTATATCTCTGTGGAGCATCTGTTTCTGTGCATGCTCAGCAAGCCCGACGCCTCGCTCAAGGAGCTGTTCCGCACCTACGGCATCACGAGAGAGAGGTTTCTGACGGCGCTCTCCCAGGTCAGAGGCAACCAGAAGGTGACATCGGACAACCCCGAGGCGACATATGACACACTGAACAAATACGGCGAGGATCTGGTAGAGAAGGCGAGAAATCAGAAGCTGGATCCTGTGATCGGGCGTGACAGCGAGATCAGAAATGCCATACAGATACTTTCGAGAAAGACCAAGAACAACCCGGTGCTCATCGGTGAGCCCGGTGTCGGCAAGACCGCAGTAGTCGAGGGTCTGGCGCAGAGGATAGTCAGAGGCGATGTCCCGGAGGGACTGAAGGACAAGAAGATATTTGCGCTGGATATGGCGAGCCTCGTGGCGGGAGCCAAGTACAGAGGCGAGTTCGAGGAGAGGCTCAAGGCAGTGCTCGAGGAGGTCAAGGCATCCGAGGGCAAGATCATACTCTTCATAGATGAGCTCCATACGATAGTCGGCGCGGGCGCATCCGAGGGAAGCATGGACGCGGGCAATATGCTCAAGCCCATGCTGGCAAGAGGCGAGCTGCACTGCATAGGCGCGACCACGCTGGACGAGTACCGCAAGTACATAGAAAAGGACGCCGCGCTGGAGAGGCGTTTCCAGCCCGTGCTCATAGATCAGCCATCTGTGGAGGACACCATCTCCATACTTAGAGGTCTGAAAGAGAGATACGAGAACTATCATGGCGTCAAGATTACGGATTCTGCGCTGGTGAGCGCGGCTACATTGTCAGACCGCTATATCACGGACAGATTCCTGCCGGACAAGGCGATAGATCTGGTGGACGAGGCATGCGCCCTCATCAAGACCGAGATGGACTCCATGCCCACGGAGGTCGATGAACTCCAGCGTAAGGTGCTCCAGGTGAAGATCGAGGAAAATGCTCTCAAGAAGGAGACGGATAACCTCTCCAAGGAGCGTCTGGCAGAGCTTCAGAAGGAGCTGGCGGAGCGCGAGAGCGAGCTGGCATCCATGAAGGCAAAGTGGGAGAACGAGAAGAACTCGGTGTCGCATCTGGCGACTATACGTGAGCAGATAGAGGCGGTGAACCGCCAGATAGAGGACGCGCAGAGAAAGTACGATCTGGATACGGCGGCACAGCTCCAGTACGGCAAGCTCCCCGAGCTGCAGAGACAGCTTCAGGAGGAGGAGGCGAAGGTCAAGTCTCAGGATCTCTCCCTCGTGCACGAGCAGGTGACGGACGATGAGATAGCCAAGATCATCTCCAGATGGACGCATATCCCGGTAGCCAAGCTCAATGAGTCAGAGAGGAGCAAGACCCTGCATCTGGGCGACAAGCTCCACGAGAGAGTCATCGGTCAGAACGAGGCTGTGCAGCTGGTGGTAGAGGCTATACAGCGAAGCAAGGCAGGCATCAAGGATCCGAGCAAGCCTATCGGTTCGTTCCTCTTCCTTGGACCTACCGGCGTGGGCAAGACGGAGCTGGCAAAGTCGCTTGCCGAGGCACTCTTCGACGATGAGAGCAATATGGTCAGACTTGATATGAGTGAGTACATGGAGAAATTCTCCGTGAGCCGTCTGATAGGAGCGCCTCCCGGCTATGTCGGATATGATGAGGGCGGTCAGCTGACCGAGGCAGTCAGGAGAAAGCCGTACTCGGTAGTGCTCTTTGATGAGATAGAGAAGGCGCATCCGGATGTATTCAATGTACTGCTTCAGGTGCTGGACGACGGGCGTATCACCGACTCGCTGGGCAAGACCGTGGACTTCAAGAACACGATTATCATCATGACCAGCAATATCGGCTCGCAGTACCTGCTCGAGGGCATCAATGATGCCGGAGAGATCAAGGACGATGCGCGAGAGATGGTCATGAACGACCTGCGCGGCTCCTTCAGACCGGAGTTTCTGAACAGGCTGGACGAGATCATCCTCTTCAAGCCGCTGACCAAGGACAATATAGGCAATATCGTAGATCTTACGATCAAGGATCTGAACAGGCGCATCGCAGATCAGGAGCTGTCTATCAGTCTGACGGACGCAGCAAAGCAGTATGTCATAGACAACGGCTACGACCCGGTATACGGCGCAAGACCGCTGAAGAGATATATACAGAAGCACATCGAGACGATGGCGGCAAGGCTCATCCTCGGTGACGGCGATATCCATCAGGGAGATCATATAGAGATCGACGTGAAGGACGGCGAGCTGACGGCGAATACAGTGCACAGCGGACAGTGAGCAATGAGCAGGAAACAGGAACTGACGGATAGTCAGTGACAGGCAACAGGCAACGTGTAACAGACAACGTGCAATAGCAGGCGATATGCAATATCAGCCCGGCGGTGCGGATTCCCGATAGGGACGCACAGCCGGGCTTTTTGTGATGCGGCTAAGGTAAAGCCGGATCGCGGGAAGGTCCAAATATCCGAAAAAACAAAATAAAACAGCCGAAAAAACAAAACAAACCTTGAGACTTGGTGATATCATAGAGCAGGAAAGCTATGAGCTAGGCGGAGTGACACCGTATATCAGCTGGCAGACGGCAGATATGCGCTCATAGAGATCAAAACAGGCGTCAACAGAGAGCCGGAGGCGGAAAAGTCACTCCTGAGATTTAGAGATGTGATACGCAGGCACAATGAGCTTGCTGCAAAGAATCCGGATCACCCGAGAGCGACCTACAGAGAGCCGTCGGCACTCATCGTGATATGTGCCAATGCACCCATGGGATATACGACTGCGGAGGGCGTACATGTGGTTCCGTTCGGATGCCTGAAGGACTAGATATCGGCTGCACACTCGGGTTCGACAGAAACATGAGATAAAACTCATGCCAATCAGAAATTATATATATTGTACATCATGAATAT
>CAVJQN010000114.1:1791-5763 GCA_963651635.1 Agathobacter sp. | reverse complement strand
CGCCTTGACGGCAGTAAAGAAGGTATAGGCTCAGTATTCTACAGCAGCACAGATAATACTGTAACTGCGAAAAAGGGCGATACAGACAAGAAGGTGTCGCTCATTATACAGGGCAAAACTGATGATACAGATTGGTATATAAGCGAGACAATAACCGGATCTTATAAGCTGGAACTTGATAAGGCAAGCGGTCAGGATGTATCACAGTGCAGGATCTGGCTGGAGATTCCGGCAGACGATGCGGGAACGCTGTTTTATGCGGTAAAGGCGACGGAACATGAGCATACATACAGCGACTGGAAATCCGACGGAGAGCATCACTGGAAGGAGTGCACTGATCCTGACTGTCCGAACACGGATGATGCCAAGAACAATGAGGAATATTACGGCGAGCATAAGTACGAGGGCTGGTCGTATGATGATGACTGTCATTACAAGAAATGTAAGGTCTGCGGCTACTGTACGGACAAGGAAGCTCACAAGCTGGACAAGGACGGCAAATGTTCTGTCTGCCTGAATGATATAGATACGGAGCATGACTGGACAGAGGTGCCGAGACAGGAGCCTACATGTACTGAGACGGGAAACCGGCAGTACTGGTATTGCGAGGACGGATATGATGTGAAGTATTATGTGTCTGACGGCGCTCTGGGCATATTGATGAAGACTAAAGATATGTCGGAGATAGAGATACCGATGACAGCGCATACTCCATCTGATGAATGGTCTAATAATGCAATCTACCACTGGCATGTATGCGAGGTGTGCGGCACGAAGATGACCGATACACGGGAAAAACATAAATTCGATGGTGGAAAGATATGCACCATTTGCGAATATGAACGGTCATATGACAGCGATTCATCAGACGATGACGACAGCTCGTCCTATATAGCCGATACCGGTACAGCAGGCCCCGTCGCAGCCGATGTCGGCACAGCAGGCTCCGTCACACCCGATGCAGAAGGATCATGGAGCCAGGATGAGCAGGGTTTGAGATTTGAATATGCAGACGGCTCATATGCCAAGGGTACCGTCACGACGGCAGCAGACGGAACATCGGAGCTGCAGGTTGCATGGGAGAAGGTCGCAGGAGGCTGGTATGCATTTGACGCTGACGGATATGCGGTGCAGGACTGGGTATATGACGCGGCAGGCGGTTCATGGTACTACTGCGATACGACAGGTATGAAGACCGGTCTGATGCAGAGCGCTCAGGACGGCAACTTGTATTATCTTGATCCGAACAGCGGCGCGATGCTTACCGGATGGGTCACCATCGACGGCAAGAGATATTACTTCTCTGAGGCACACAACGGAACCTACTATCAGGATCCTGTAACATACAAGTGGGTATATGCCAATCCGAACCAGAACAGACCGCTCGGCGCGATGTATGTAAACACAGTCACGCCGGACGGCAGCTTCGTAGGGGCGGACGGAGCATATATAGAGCAGTTTAATTGATTTTACATACGCATATGTTATACTTTGATGTCGGGGGCAAAGGTGCTTTGCCCCCGACTGATACTGATTACAGGGGGAGATTTTTATCACAGGCAGACCTTGACATCGGTATCAATTCGTCAGAGAGGATATAGTCAGTGGACAGTAGAAATGAAAAAGCAGTCAGCCGTTCGGGGCGGCGCTTCGGGCTTATGATGATAGTCCTGAGCGTCCTGCTCGTGTGGAGCCTGATACTCAATGTCAACTCCGGCTCGGTGAAGATACCGGCATCGGATATCTTCGCCATGATACGGGATGCACTGCGCTACAAGCTGGCAGATATCTTCACGGGACGATATACCGCGGAGCTGGAGGCGGTGACCAAGGCAGATGCGCAGAGCGTCATCATATTTACCATACGCATACCCCGTATGTTTCTGGCGGCGATACTGGGCGGAGCGCTTGCGGTAGCCGGATTCCTGCTTCAGACATTCTTCCGCAATCCCATAGCGGGTCCCTTTGTGCTGGGCATCTCATCGGGCGCCAAGCTGACAGTCGGCCTCGTGCTCATAGTGCTGGCTGACAGGATAGGGACGATCAGCTCGTTTATATTGATACTGGCGGCATTTGCCGGATCTCTGATGGTGGTCGGCTTTGTCCTTGCGATATCGCAGCGCGTGCAGAATATGGCGATGCTGCTGGTGGCAGGCATCATGGTGAGCTATATCTGCTCGGCGGTAACGGACTTTCTGATCACATTTGCCGATGATGCATCCATAGTCAATCTTCACAACTGGTCGCTGGGAAGCTTTTCGGCGGCGAGCTGGAGTGACTGCGGCACTGCGGCGCTCATATGCGTCATAGGCTTCGTATGCGCGTGGCTCTTGTCCAAGCCGATAGAGGCATATGCTCTGGGAGAAGGATATGCGCAGAGTCTCGGAATCAATATCAAGGCATTTCGCGTCGCGCTGATAGTGCTCAGCAGTATGCTTTCCGCGTGCGTGACGGCATTTGCCGGGCCTATCTCCTTTGTCGGGATAGCGGTGCCGCATATCACGAAATCACTGCTCAAGACATCCAAGCCGATATATGTCATACCGGCGTCATATCTGTGCGGCGCGGTTTTCTGCATGTTCTGCGACCTCATCGCGAGGACTGCATTTTCCCCGAAGGAGATGGCGATCAGCACGGTGACATCCATATTCGGCGCTCCTGTCGTGATTTACATGATGATAAAGAAGAAAACTACTATCAGGTGAGTATATGCACTACTTTGACACACACAATCTGGCGGTCGGCTACAACGGCAGGGTGCTGATACATGATATCAATGTCGCCATAGAAAAGGGCAGGATCATGACGCTCATCGGTCCCAACGGCGCCGGCAAGTCGACTATCTTAAAGACCATCACGCGCCAGCTCGAGCGGATAGGCGGAGATGTATATATCGGGGGACATGATGTCTGGACGTGGGATCTCAAGGAGATGGCGAGAACCGTGGCGGTGGTGCTGACCGACCGTATACAGCCCGAGCTGATGACCTGCGGGGAGATCGTGGCGATGGGACGCTACCCGTATACCAACTCTATCGGACAGCTCACGGTGCGTGATGCCGAGATCGTAAATGCAGCTCTTGCCAGAGTGCATGCGCAGGATCTGGCAGAGCACGACTTCATGACGCTCTCCGACGGTCAGCGCCAGAGGGTCATGCTGGCGCGCGCGATAGCGCAGGAGCCGGACGTCATCGTGCTGGACGAGCCTACGTCCTATCTGGATATCAGATACAAGATAGAGCTGCTGGATATACTTCGGGACATGGCGCATGAGGAGGGTATCACGGTCATCATGACGCTGCATGAGATAGATCTGGCGACCAAGATATCCGACTATCTGCTGTGCGTCAAGGGCGATACGATCGCCGCATTTGGCTCTCCCGAGGAGATACTGGCGGGCGATACGATAGACCGGCTCTACGAGATAGAGCACGGCTCGTACGATATGCTGTTCGGCAGCGTGGAGCTGGGGAAGACCGCCGGAGAGCCGCGTGTGTTCGTGGTCGGCGGCAACGGCTACGGGGTCAACACATACCGCAGGCTGCAAAAGCATCAGATCCCGTTTGCGGCAGGCATATTATTTGAAAATGATACCGACTGGCGCATAGCGACGGCTCTGACCGATCATGTCGTGAGCGCACCGGCATATGAGCCGATGAGCGAGGAGCTGTTCACTCAGGCGGCGGAGCTGATGCTCGGGTGTGAATATGTGATAGATACCGGCTGTCCGATAGGCACGCTCAATGCCATGAACGGGAGGCTCACAGAGCTGGCGAGAGAGCGCGGGCTGGAAGTGCGCGGGGGTGAGGCATGGTTCAGCCTTGCTTCGGATATGCATTAATCCTGTGTACACAGAAAAATCACCGCGGCTTACGATAGACTTACGGCTTTATGAGATTGCTTGAACAGAAACGGAAGTGTGATAGATTGAACGCGGGAGGTCGGATGGCATCGGAGCCCGGCAGATCTCTTG
>CAVJQN010000114.1:0-1781 GCA_963651635.1 Agathobacter sp. | reverse complement strand
GACCTCCTGATATCTGAATCGTGATAAAAGATCACATGGACACGGGAGGAAGTAAAGCATGATAAAGATAAGATGGGCGGTGGTTTCACTGGTATGTGCGGCGGCTTTGTGCACGGGTACGGCATGGGCGGCAGGAGCATCATCGGGAAGCAATCTGAACAGCCATGCGCAAAGCAGGGCTTACGGAAAGCTGGACAACAAGACGGATCCTAATGCGGACATCCGGAGATTTGATTTTGAGGAGAAGCAGGAGGATAATGATACCGTGCGTACGATAACCGTATCTGCGAGCAAGAGTGTAAAGGTGGTTCCCGATATGGCGCAGTTCGCCTTCGGTGTGACCAATACCGATAAGGACGCTGCCAAGGCGCAGAAGGCAAATACAAAGGCCATAAATGATGTCATCAGCAAGCTCAAGAAGCTCGGAGTGGATGAGAAGAGCATCACCACATCCAATTACAGCATGTATCCGCAGTATGATTACAGCAACAACAAGCAGGAGCTGACAGGATATCAGGTATGCACGACGCTGACTGTCAGAGATCAAACCATCGAGGATGCAGGCAATATCATCGCGCAGTGCGTAGATGCGGGCATCAATGATATCGACTATATCAATTTCCTGTGCAGCGGCTATGACGACGCTTATCAGGAGGCGCTGAGTGAGGCGGTGAAGGCGACGCAGACCAAGGCTGAGACTATGGCAAAGGCGGCAGGCAAGAAGCTGGGAGACGTAATCACCATCACCGAGGGCTATCAGGATACATCGTCCAGCTACACCAACAAGGCATCGGGCAGCACCATGATGGCGGCTGAGGATCTGTCATTTATGGCGGGAGAGAGCGAGATCAGCGCCAATGTTACCGTCACCTATGAGATAAGGTAGACAGCTTGAAGGCGCCATCCACGGGCGATACCGTCAGTCTGATATGCTCCTTGTGAAAGTCCAGCAGTCCGTCGCTGCGCATCCTGCTCAGCTCTGCGGACAGACCGCTGCGCTCTACCGCCAGATAGTCCGCCAGCTGCTGTCTGGAGTAAGGTATATCAAATTCGTATCGCCCCTGACGGCGAGCCTCGGCGGAGAGATATGACATCAGCTTGGCTCTGGTGGTGCGCTGCTCCATATGTATGAGCTTCTCGCTCGACTGGAGATTTTTACGAGCGAGCTCACAAAGCAGATTGCGTATGACGCGGCTGTGATGCTCGCAGGCGGATGTGCACATGGTCAGCACACGTCTTACATCAAACAGAGCGACGGTGACGGGCGTCTCGGCGATGACGCTGACATCGAGCACTGCGCCCGGCGTGCAGGCAAAGGCGGCTGCAAAGGTCTGTGCAGGACCAGCCTTGGAGATGATATTGCGGTTGCCCCAGATATCATCACGGATGATAAGCACGCTTCCCTCAAGCACGAGACCTATCGAGCCGGTTGCTTCACCGGCGCGCATCAGGAAGGCTTCCTTCGGGAAGCTTTCTTTTTTTGCATCAAG
The DNA here is from genome assembly GCA_963651635.1 of Agathobacter sp. GTDB lineage: Bacteria > Bacillota > Clostridia > Lachnospirales > Lachnospiraceae > Darwinimomas. The sequence continues at coordinate 291 of CAVJQN010000114.1, read as the reverse complement.
ACAGGAGAGCATGGCCGCAAGCTCGCTGTCTGCGATGCCGGAGAAGAGCTGTGAGGATCGTATGATGCCGAGATAATTTTTCATAAAAGTCACCTTTTGTTGAAATTTCAACCGACTTACGGGATTTAGAACATTATAATACCGAATGTAAGAAAAACAACACAACACAAAAAACAGCATGTGGATGATAAACTCGAATATGAATGTAAAGATTGCAGGCACATACATGGAAGCTGCGGATGTCATAGATGCTGTACATATCGAATGAGGAGAAGATCATGAAAAGAAGAA
>CAVJQN010000113.1:0-4087 GCA_963651635.1 Agathobacter sp. | reverse complement strand
GTCGTTCATATCTATCCTGATATCGACCTCCTCCGCCTCCGGCATCACCGCCACGGACGCGGTCGAGGTATGTATACGGCCTCCGGACTCTGTCTCCGGCACACGCTGTACACGATGCACCCCGGACTCGTACTTGAGTCTTGAATATGCCCCGCGCCCGTTGACCATCGCCTCTATCTCCTTGATGCCGCCCAGTCCGGTCTCGTTGAGATTGATGATGTCCACCTTCCAGCCGTGGGCATCTGCATAGTGCTGATACATACGAAACAGCTCGCCTGCGAAGAGCGCCGCCTCCTCGCCTCCGGCACCGGCGCGGATCTCCAGCACGATATTCTTATCATCATTCGGATCCTTGGGCAGCAGGAGCACCTTGATCTTCTCTCCCAGCCGCTCGATATCGTCCTTGGCAGCAGAGAGCTCCTCCTTGGCCATCTCGCGCAGCTCCTCATCGCTCTCTGCGTCCAGCATGGCGAGTGCGTCCTCCTGCGTCTCCTGCGCCCTGTGATATTCATTTATAGTCGTTACCAGCGGCTCCAGCTCCGCCTGCTCCTTCATCAGCCGGCGAAATCTATCCTGATCCCCCGCCGCATCCGGCGAGCCCAGCTCCGCCATGACCTCCTCGTAGTGTCGTACTATCTCCTGCAGATTGTCATCAAGCATCTGTTCTTCTCCATATCGCGCTGACCACCCGATCCAGCCCTGCCAGATCCTTGGTGATTTCTACATTGTCAAAGTATCCTCTTGCTGCACCGGCGGAGGCGCTGTCCGTCCTCTCGGCTGCTCCTTCCGGCGCATCAACCATCTTATCCGACATTTTATCTGATATTTTTCCGTGTTCGCACAGGAACCCCCCGCCGGAGCCCACCGCTTCAAGAAGCCCGCGTACTGCCGCCCCTTGGTCACATCCGATCTCCAGAAACAGTCTGCCTCCGTCGTTCAGATATCTGCCTGCCTCCCGCGCTATCCTCCTGTAATAATACAGTCCGTCCTCTCTGCCTTCAAGCGCGAGCCTAGGCTCATGGCCGCGCACCTCCTCGTCCAGCATGTCCACCTGTGCCGCCGGTATATAGGGCGGATTGCTGACTATCACGTCAAATCTCTCCGGCAGCGGCTCTTTCCTGCCCGCAGCTGTATATCCGATATGTCCCGCGCCTATCGCATCAAACATATCACTCTCGGCAAATATGATATCCGCCTCATGAGCAGCCGCATTGCGCCTTGCCACCTCCAGAGCATCCGCGGAAATGTCCGACGCATATACCTTATCAAAGCTGCCCAAACATGCCAGCGCCGTCGCTATGCACCCGCTCCCCGTACAGAGATCCAGCAGGCCAAGACCCGACCCGTGTTCACCGGCATGTGCTCCGCGTGCCGCATATTCCCGTGCTCCCGTCTCTCTGCGCCCGTATATATCCAGCACCCGCTCCACGAGCACCTCAGTATCCTGTCTGGGGATCAGCACTCTCTCGTCCACATACATATCCAGTCCGCAGAAGCTCTGCACGTGAGTTATGTATTGCAGCGGCACGTGACTGCATCTTCGATCTATCATATGAAGATAACTTCCTGTGATATCACCGCATGTACCGCTATCTGCTCCCCCCGTACTCTGAAAGCCCGTCAGATGCCCCTGCGCTGTGTCATCGGATGTATCGCCTTTCGGCTCTTTCTTTCTCCTGTCCGACACATCCGGCTCCATGTCGTATGCCAGCAGCAGCTCGTTCAGGCTCATGCCTGTCACGTGCAGCAAGAGCTCCCTTGCGTCGCCGTCTGCATTGTCTATCCCTGCCGTGCGCAGTCTGCGTCTGCCCTCGGCATACAGCTCACGATATGTGCTCATGACTGCGCGTCCTTATGCGTACCCGATGCTTCATCCTCATTCGCCTTGACTCCCGATTCCGAGCCGAAGTTCTCCTTCAGAAATGCTCTCCAGTCAAAGACAGCCTCCGTCGCCGCGATAGCCACCTCGCACATATCCGGTGTCGGCTCCGTGGTCGTCAGCGCCTGCATCCACATCCCCGGGCGGCTGAGCGCGTTGATGATCGGCGACTCGCTGCGTCCGGCTATGCGCAGAAACTCATAGGATATCCCCGCTATGACAGGTATGCACAGGATCCTCGAGACCGCCCGCATCAGCAGGCCGTCCACACGCACTATCATGAAGAAGAGTATACTGATTATCATGACTATGATAAGAAAGCTCGTGCCGCAGCGTTTGTGCTCCTTGGAGCTCTTCATGACATTGTCCACGGTCATCGGCAGCCCCAGCTCCACGCAGTTTATGCACTTGTGCTCGGCTCCGTGATACATGAATGTCCGTCTGATATCCTCCATCCGCGATATCAGTTTGATATATGCGACAAATATACCTATCCTGCATATTCCCTCGAGTATCGCTGTCAGGTAGTAGCTGTCGATGACGCTCCGTATCATATTGGACAAAAGCATGGGCAGCAGCACAAATATACCGACAGCCAGCACCACTGCCACCGCCATGGATATGCTCATGATGACCTTCTGCAGGTTATCTCCGAACCTGTCCATGAGCCACCTTTCAAGCCCTGACGGCTCCTCATCCGCATCATCCTCATCGATAAAGGATGTGGAGATCTCCAGTGCCTTCATGCCCAGCATCAGCGAGTCGGCAAATGCAAATATACCTCTGATAAACGGCATCCTGCAGATTGCATATCGATCGGACATGCTCAGATATTCTTTTCTCTCAACGGATATGTCGCCCGAGGGTGTACGCACGCCTACGGCATACTCCGTATCATGCTTCATCATGATGCCCTCTATCACGGCCTGTCCGCCTATCCCGCTGTATACTCGCTTCATACCGTATCGTCCCCGTAAAGCAACGAGAGCGGGCTGTCCGCCCGCTCCCTGAAGTCTGTTTTGATTAGTTATTCTTGATGCCGTATCTCTTATTGAACGCCTCGATACGTCCGCGAGCCTGTGCTGCCTTCTGCTGTCCTGTATAGAAGGGATGGCAGGCCGAGCAGATCTCGACGTGTATGTCCTTCTTAGTAGAGCCTGTCGTAAATGTATTGCCGCAGTTGCAGGTTACGGTGCACTCCTGATAGTTCGGATGGATTCCTTCACGCATGGTTCATATACCTCTTTTCTATGTTTGCTGATTTCCAAACAGCCCGCTCACTATAGCATAGTGCACTCTTAGATGTCAACAGCGGTTGTCCCGGAGATGCCATGCGAAGATGCCATGACAATACCTCTCTCGGTTACAATATTACCAATTCCAGTTGGGATATGTCCAAACCAAATTGTGATTTTATTTTAGCCGAGTTTTCTCGAAATTGTCAACGGATGGTCTCTCTTTGATGGCGTTCCTTGCCCCTCCACTTCAGCAGCAGTGCCGAGTTGGTGATGACGAGCACGGAGCCTGCGTTGTGCACCAGCGCGCCGATCACGGGATCCAGCACACCCGTGATGGCAAGCGCTATGGCTATGAAGTTCAGTCCCATGGAAAATGTCATGTTGAGCCTGATGGTCGTCATCATGCGCCGTGACAGCGCCAGCAGATGCGGGAGCTCCTTTATATCGTCGTCTATCAGCGCTATATCCGCCGCGTCCACGGCGATGTCGCTGCCGATGCCGCCCATAGCTATGCCTACATCTGCCTTTTTAAGAGCGGGCGCGTCATTGATGCCGTCTCCGAGCATGCAGACGCACAGACCGCTGTCCTGATATTCTCCGATATATCTCAGCTTGTCCTCCGGCAGGCAGCCCGCACGCACCTCCCGGATATCCAGCCGTGAGGCGATGTTCTGCGCCGCCTCCTCGTGATCTCCCGTGAGCAGCACGGGGCGCAGACCCATATCCGTAAGTGTTCCTATCGTCCCGGCGCTCTCTTCCCGCAGAGTATCCGACAGGGCGATAAAGCCTGCCGGTGCCCCGTCTATCGCTATATATATCACCGTACAGCCCTGTGCGAGATACTCTTCGCCCCCGCACGGCATCGCTCCCGCGATGCCGTGCTCTTCCATCAGCTCAGCGTTGCCCGCCAGCACATCCCGACCGTCTACACTTGCACTCACCCCTCTGCCGGGGAGCATGTGAAAATTTG
>CAVJQN010000112.1:0-8751 GCA_963651635.1 Agathobacter sp. | reverse complement strand
AGTCATGAAACGAAGAATCATCATAGCGGCGGCGCTGGTCGCGGCGGTGCTGGCGGCGATAGCAATCGTCTCCATACTGGCGCAGACGCCGATGCCGATATAAGAAAAGAATAGACGCAGACAGATTCATGTTTATCATTCATCTTGGTGACAGAATCTGTCATGTGAAGTACACAGGTGGCATATTGATACTCGAGCATATACAGGAAGAACAGGACAAAAGGGTCATACTCGCGGGAGTATGGGAGACGGCGGGCAGGGAGTACGCAAGTCAGGAGGACTTCGACCACTCCATGGACGAGCTGGAGGAGCTGACCAAGGCGTGCTATATGCAGCCCGTGGGGCGCGTGACACAGCAGCTTGAGCGACCTAGCAGCGCTACATATATGGGCGCGGGCAAGGTCGATGAGATAAAGGGATATGCGGCGGCGCTGGAGGCGGAGCAGGTGATCTTCAACGATTCGCTCACTCCGTCGCAGATACGCAATCTCCAAGAGATATTGAAAATGCCGGTGATGGATCGCACGTCGCTGATACTGGACATATTTCAGAGGCGGGCGCGCAGCAGAGAGTCGAGACTGCAGGTCGAGCTGGCGCGCCTCCAGTATCTCAAGCCGCGGCTGATAGGTATGTGGGAGACGCAGAACCGTCAGGGCGGCGCGTCCGGCTCCATGTCGAGCAAGGGCGAGGGCGAGACGCAGCTGGAGATCGACAGGCGTACGATAGATGCGCGTCTGGCGCGCCTGCGCAGTGAGCTGAAAGTAGTCGAGAGAGAACGTATGACGCAGCGCAAGAAGCGCGGCAGCATGCGCATACCGCTGGTGGCGATGGTGGGATATACCAATGCTGGCAAGTCTACTATCATGAACGCATTTGTCGAGCGGTACGCGGGCAGAGATGCCGAAGATCGGAAGGTCTTTGAGGCGGATATGCTCTTCGCGACGCTGGATACGACCGTGCGCAGGATAGAGACGGGCGCGAACCGCGATTTTCTGCTGTCGGACACGGTGGGCTTTATCCGCAGGCTCCCGACATCTCTGGTGGAGGCGTTCAAGTCCACGCTGGAGGAGATGAAGGAGGCGGATCTGCTGCTGCATGTAGTGGACTGCTCGGATCCTCACGCCAGAGACATGATGGATACGACCAGAGATACCATCACAGAGCTGGGAGCGGGGAATATCCCCGTCATCACCGTATATAACAAGGCGGACAAATGTGAGCCGCAGGTCAGATATCCTCGCAGAGGCGCGCAGGAGCGTACAGCGTCCAATGAGCTATCGGACAGCATCTATATCAGCGCGAAGGATCCGGCATCGCTGGATATGCTGCGCGACATGATACTTGAGAAGATATATGCCGACTATGAGGAGGAGCAGCTTCTCGTACCGTATGAAAAGGGCAGTTTGATCGCGTACCTGACGCAGAATACTCAGGTGCTAGCTATGGAATATACCGCAGACGGCACTCTCGTGAGGGTACGCGCGCACAGCGCCGTACTGGACGGCTTTCGCAAGAAGATGGAGGACGGTGCGGCAGCTGTCATATCGTGAAATTGGACAAAATCCGGGGGAAATGAGCCGGATTTTGTCTTTTTTGCTGCTATATACAGGTATTTACAAGGAAAATGCGGCATGGTATCATACAGAAAATTCAAAGCAACCACAATTCTGCGGATATATTCCTGCGGATCAGAACAGCGATGATACATCAGAGGCTTGTATGTCACAGACATTGACCATCATGAATATGCTGATAGAAGCGGTGCTCGTAGAGTGCCGTCTGCTGCTATGCATATTTGCCTCTCTGCTATCGATCGTGACAGATCTCATTATTGATGCAGTGAACGATGTACTGCTAGGGCGCGGTATCGCAGCCGTAGCCATCGCGGCGGTCATTATCGTCGTCATCGTCGGCTCACTGAGCAGGGAAGATTTTCATAATCAGGTTCGCAGAAATCAATTGCATACAGTTTATTCTCAGCCGTGATATATAAAGACAGGTCATGCCGGTCGTAAGGCGCGAGGGTCTCGGACGGGGGAAGCGGAAAGGTCGCAGATGACCTGAGGCAGTCCGGGAGAGATATCAGCACAGACGCCTGAATGTACGGACAAGGTGCAGACTCTTGGAAAGATACCGAGAGTGACGCCGCCGAAAGCTCTGAAGACATAAGACCGAGGTTGGACGCCAGAGGCTCGAGACCCAAAGTCAGAGTACGAGACCGGAAGTCAAAGGACGAGGTTGAAGGTCAGAAGGCAGAGAGCGAAAGCCGGCAGACGGGATATACGGCACGAGAAGAAACTGGAGGCGGTACAGAGTACACAGGCGAGAGCCGTGAGATGATAGCGAACTAAGAGGATGAAGCCCCTGCTCAGCGATGAGCAGGGGCTTATTTTGTGCAGCGAGTTCGACTGTCACAAGCCGCAGGCGCAGTGAGAGTCGTCTAGGAGCTGCCATGCAATAGCAGCCTGCGACTGGCAAGCACGCAGTGTGCAGACAGAGCAGCTTGCTGCGAACTGCTGTGCAGCGAGTTCGACTGTCACAAGCCGCAATTTAACTCATAGAACAATATACGGAGGAACAAATATATGCACTCAATCAGGATCAGTGATGTCACCATGAAGCAGAGCTGCGCGGCGGGGCTTACGTTCAAGGAAAAGCTCGAGCTGGTCAAGCTCCTGGACAAGCTGGAGGTGGACGTGATCGAGACCACGCCCATCGTCAAGCCCCGGGCGGACGCACTCTGCATCAAGTCCATCGCCCAGACCGTGCGCTCCATCGTCGCAGTACCCGTACCGCTGGATACCGCCGGGATCGACACGGCATGGGACGCGGTATGCTCTGCGAAGAGGGCACGCCTGCAGGTGCATGTGCCTGTGAGCTCCGTGCAGATGGAATACATGCTGCATATGAAGCCCGATGCCGTGAGGGCAAGGGCTTGCGAGGCGGTGACCTACTGCAAGAGCCTGTGCGCGGATGTGGAGTTCATCGCGCAGGACGCGACGAGAGCCGACAGCGCTTTCCTGTACGAGATGCTGGCGGGAGCCATAGAGGCGGGTGCGACGACGGTCACGGTCGAGGACGCGGCGGGGACGATGCTCCCCGAGGAGTTTCGGACATTCATAGAGGAGCTGCGAGGCGGCGTGGCGGATATCGGAAATGTCACGCTCGGAGTGAGCTGCAGTGACGCGCTGTCCATGGCGGATATATGCAGTGTGACGGGAGCGGCGCAGGGCGCGGGAGAGATCAAGGCATCTGCCTATGCGGGAGATACGGCATCGCTGCAGCATGTGGTCAGGATACTGGAGGCATCCGCTGAGAAGCTCGGCGTATCGACCTCCGTGCGTACTGTGGAGATCAGCCGTGTGCTGGAGCAGACAGCGCGTATCTTCACGATGGAAAAGAGCAAGAAATCGCCATTTGAGGACGGCGTGCGCGACGACCGGCAGGAGCGGACATTTACCGCGGCGGACGATATCACGACCATCATCGCCGAGATCAGGCGGCTCGGCTACGATCTGGACGAGGAGGATCATGCGAGGGTCTACGAGACATTTAAGGCTATCGCATACCGCAAGGACTCCGTGACCAGCACCGAGATAGATACGATGGTAGCATCGACGGCTATGCAGGTGCCCTCGACCTATGTGCTGGAGGACTATGTGATCAACTCGGGCAGCTCGATATCCGCGACGGCGCATATCAGGCTCACGAAGCACGATGAGATGAAGGAGAGCGTGGCGATAGGCGACGGCCCGATAGATGCCGCATTTATCGCGATAGAGCATATCACGGGACACCACTACGAGCTGGACGATTTCCAGATACAGGCGGTCACTGAGGGACATGAGGCTATGGGCGAGACGGTCGTGAGACTTCGCTCGGACGGGCGGCTCTACTCGGGCAGGGGGCTCTCGACGGATATCATCGGCTCCAGCATCTGCGCCTATATCAACGCTCTCAACAAGATAGCTTATGAGGAGGAAAATGCATGAAGCTCTCATTTTCCACAAGAGGCTGGTCGGGACTTTCATGGGAGGATCTGCTGGATATCGCGCAGGAGATGCATTTCCAGGGGGTCGAGCTCTACTCGGTACAGAAGTCTTTGGAGTATTTCGCCAAGAACGGTCCGTTTCACAGGCACCGCATAGCAGCTACGGTGCGGACGCTCACTGACAGAAATCTTGCTATACCGTGCCTTGACACCTATTGCGAGCTTTCAGAGGGCGAAAGCATCGAGACGCTCAGACAGCTCATAGAGACGGCGGGAGCGATGCGTATCCCGTATGTCAGTGCGGCGGCGCTCACGGACGACGAGCCGCGGATACGCTCCGTGATAGCACAGCTGATACCGGCGGCGCGCGAGCAGAGGGTGATGCTGCTGATAAGGACGGCAGGCATATATGCCGATACCGCGAGACTGCGCGATATGCTCGACGGATTTGCTGACGACGCGCTCGGAGTGCTCTGGGATATGCACCATCCCTACTACGACTTCAAGGAGACCGCAGATACCACCATCAAGAATCTCGGCGCATATGTAAGGCATGTGCATCTGCGCGATTCCAATGAAGACGGCACATATACGCTGATCGGCGAGGGCACGCTCCCCATCAGAGAGATGCTGCAGGCACTCTCCTCGATAGACTATGACGGCTATATCTCACTGGAGTGGAAGCCGGAGTGGGTAGAGGAGATCAGCGACTACGAGTTCATCTTCCCGCACTTTGTCAACTACATGAACCGCTTTGACAAGACGAGGATCAAGAAGACGGATCTCTATCTCAACCACGACGGGACGGGCTACTATGTATGGCCCAAGTACGAGCTGATAGACCTGACATTTCCTCAGGTGCTCGACCGCATGGTCAAGGAGTTCCCCGATCAGTACGCGTTCAAGTATACGACGCTCGACTATGTGCGGACGTACTCACAGTTTCGGGATGATGTGGACAACTTCGCCAGAGCGCTTGTATCCATGGGCGTGAGAGCGGGCAGCAAGGTCACTATCTGGGCGACAAATGTGCCGGAATGGTTCATCACTTTCTGGGCGACGACGAAGATAGGCGCGGTGCTGGTCACGATGAATACGGCATACAAGATACACGAGGCGGAATATCTGCTGCGCCAGTCGGACACGCATACACTGGTCATGATAAAGGGGAGCCTCGACTCCGACTATCAGGCGATCATCAACGAGATATGCCCGGAGATAGCGCTCTCTAAGGCGGGCGAGCCGCTGAGGTGCAGGAAGCTACCGTTCCTGAGAAATGTCATCACCTGCGGCTTCAACCAGCCGGGGTGCCTGACCTTTGAGGAGGCTATGGAGCGCGCGCCGATGGTGCCGAGGGAGGAGATACTTCGGATGGCGGCGGCGGTCAGACCGGACGATGTGGCGAATATGCAGTATACGTCGGGCACGACCGGATTCCCAAAAGGGGTCATGCTCACTCACTACAATGTGGTCAACAACGGCAAATGCATCGGAGACCGCATGGGCATGAGCACGGCGGACCGCATGATGATACAGGTGCCGATGTTCCACTGTTTCGGCATGGTGCTGTCGATGACGAACTGCATGACGCACGGGGCGACGATGAGCCCGATGCCGTACTTCAGCGCGAAGAACTCGCTGGCATGCATCAATCAGGAGAAGATCACGGCATTTAACGGCGTACCTACGATGTTCATCGCCATGTTCAACCATCCGGACTACCGCAGTACGGACTTCTCGCATATGAGGACGGGTATCATGGCGGGCTCGGGATGTCCGCCGGAGCTGATGAAGAGGGCGGCGCAGCCTGACGAGATGAACATGACGGGCATAGTCAGCGTATACGGGCAGACGGAGTCGTCGCCGGGCAGCACGATGTCGGCATGGACGGATCCGATAGATGTCAGGACGGAGACGGTCGGATATGCATTTCCCCATGTCGAGTGCAAGATCATCGATCCCGAGACGGGTGAGGAGGTCGCGGACGGCGTCAACGGGGAGTTCTGCTCACGGGGCTATAACACGATGAAGGGCTACTACAAGATGCCCGTCGCGACGATGCAGACCGTGGACGAGGACGGATGGCTCCACTCGGGCGATATCGCCTGCCGTGACGAGCAGGGCAACTACAGGATCACCGGGCGGCTCAAGGATATGATCATACGCGGCGGCGAAAATCTGTATCCCAAGGAGATAGAGGAGTTCATCTATACGCATCCGGACGTGAAGGACGTGCAGGTCGTCGGAGTGCCCGACGAGAAGTACGGCGAGGAGGCTATGGCGTGGATCGTCCTCAAGGACGGCAAGTCGATGGATGAGAAGACGATGCATGACTACATCGCGTCGCATATGGCACGGCACAAGATACCGAGATATATCAAGTTCGTGGACGATTTTCCGATGAACGCGGCAGGCAAGGTGCTCAAGTACAGGATGCGCGAGATGGCGATCGAGGAGCTGGGCTTAAAAAAGTAAAAAACTACCATAATGGAGGGAATCATGGCAGAGACGATAGAAGACAAGGCATACCTACAGGAGGTCGCCCTACGTATCAGGGAGATGCGCGATATCATGGGGCTGACCGAGGAGGAGATGGCGGCAAAGACGGAGGTCACGCCGGAGGCTTACAGGCAGTACGAGGCGGGAATGCTGGACTTCCCGTTCACATTCATCCACAAGTGCGCGCAGGCATTTGGCGTGGGCATGAGTGACCTGCTCGAGGGACGCAGCTCCAAGCTCTCCTCATATACCGTGACACGCAAGGGACAGGGACAGGATACGGCGAGAGAGGACGGCATCTCCATCGACAATATGGCGCCGAGTTTCGCAGACAAGAAGATAGAGCCGTATCATGTCACCTATGAGTACCGCGCCGAGCTGCAGGACGCGCCGATACATATGACCAAGCACTCGGGGCAGGAGTTTGACTTCATCGTAAGCGGCCGCCTGAAGGTGCAGATAGGCAACAATGTCGAGTACCTCAGCGAGGGCGACAGCATCTACTACAACAGCTCCACGCCTCACGGCATGATAGCCGTGGACGGCAGAGACTGCGTCTTCATCGCGATCATCATCCCCGGCACGGGCGAGGACAAGAAGGAGAAGATTCTCCGCAATACACTGATTCCCTCCAAGAGCAGGCGGAGGAGATATGTATGCTCCGAGTTTGTCAAATGCACGGAGGATCGCGACGGGGCGCTGGAGAAGATCGACTTTGCCAACGAGGACCGCTTCAACTTCGCCTTTGATATCGTGGACGCGATAGCCAAGAAGGATCCCGAGAAGCTGGCGATGATCCACATCGACAAGCATATGACGGAGCGTCGCTTCACCTTCTACGATATCAAGCGCGCGTCCAATCAGTGCGCCAACTACTTCAAGGCGCTGGGCATCAAGAAGGGCGACAAGGTGCTCCTCGTCCTGAAGCGTCACTATCAGTTCTGGTTCGCCATACTGGGTCTGCACAAGCTGGGCGCGATAGCTATACCCGCCACAAGCCAGCTCCAGCCGCATGACTTCAAGTACCGCTTTGACGCGGCGGATGTCAGCGCCATCGTCGCCACCTCCGACGATCTCGTACCGGCTCATGTGGACGCTGTCGCGGACTCCTGTCCGAGCCTTAGGCTCAAGGTGCTGGTAGGCGGCACGAAGGAGGGCTGGCACAGCTTCGATGAGGAGTTCCCGCTGTACAGCGCGCATTTCTACAGGAGCGAGGACACGCCCTGCGGAGACGATCCGATGCTGATGTTCTTCACATCGGGCACGACGGGATATCCCAAGATAGCGATGCACAGCTACAAATATCCGCTCGGTCACTATATCACGGCCAAGTACTGGCACGGAGTGAGCCCGGACGGACTGCATTTCACCATATCAGAGACCGGCTGGGGCAAGGCGCTCTGGGGCAAGCTCTACGGACAGTGGATGTGCGAGGGCGCAGTCTTCACATATGACTTCGACCGCTTCAGTGCGGCGGAGATCCTGCCGATGTTCGCAAAGTACCATATATCGACATTCTGCGCGCCGCCTACGATGCTGCGCATGATGATAAAGGAGGATCTGTCGCAGTACGACCTCTCGTCGATCGTCCATATGACGACGGCGGGCGAGGCGCTCAATCCGGAGGTATATATCCAGTTCGAGAAGCTCACGGGACTGCAGATCATGGAGGGCTTCGGTCAGACGGAGCTGACGCTGTGCATAGGCAATCTGCTCGGCGGCACTCACAAGATAGGCTCTATGGGCAAGCCCACTCCGCTCTACGATATCTCGCTGATGAACGCGGACGGAGAGCCTGTCGCGGACGGCGAGCCGGGCGAGATAGTGGTCAAGACCTCGGAAAAGGTACCCTGCGGCCTGTTCCTCGGATACTATAACAACGAGGAGGAGACAAAAGAGGTATGGCATGACGGCTACTACCATACGGGCGATCTGGCATGGCGCGATGAGGACGGGTTCCTGTGGTACGTCGGCAGGAAGGACGATGTCATCAAGTCATCGGGCTACCGCATAGGACCCTTCGAGATCGAAAATGTCATCATGGAGCTGCCGTATGTGCTGGAATGCGGTGTATCCGCCGCGCCCGATCCCGTCAGAGGTCAGGTGGTCAAGGCGAGCATCGTGCTGGTCAAGGGCACGGAGCCGTCCGACGCACTCGCCAGAGAGATACAGGACTATGTCAAGAAGAATACCGCGCCGTATAAGTATCCGAGGATAGTCGTCTTCAAGGAGAGCCTGCCCAAGACGATATCGGGGAAGAT
>CAVJQN010000111.1:0-10245 GCA_963651635.1 Agathobacter sp. | reverse complement strand
CATCTACTTCATGTGCCCTTTTGCTTCCCACTTCATCGATATCTTCGCTTGCCTTCCTGCCGCTCCTGCTCTCCGCCAGCCGCATCCCCAGCCGAAAGAAGACATAGGCAGCGAAAAAACACAGCCATGTCATTATCTCCCAGTCCGTCTGCAGATATGACAGCTTCAGGCATGCTATGCCCTGACCGCCCACTAGGCTCAAAGAGTAGAGCCCCGCCAGATTGAGCAGACGTCCCGTTCTCCTGTATTCATAGCGGTAGAGCACGACTGCCTCCGCCATCAGTACAGCGGCAGAGGCAGTATAAAGATGAAGATATGAAAATATATATGATGCCAGATATGCAGCCGCGTATGTCAGGATCATTGCGCCTCCTGCCCTCCGCTTCTGTTCTGCGCCTCAGCATCCGTTCTCTCCTGAGACTGCCCGTTTAAGTGCGTCGCTGCGGCATCTGCCTGAGTGCCGTGAGATGTCTGATTCTCTGCAGCAGCCTCCTCCTGACCCGTCTGAGCGCTTCCATGCTCTGCAGAGGTGTCACCCTGCCCCCCGGTCTCGCTCTGTGTCTCGCTTTGAGTCTCATCGTGAGACTGCGCGGCATGTGTCCCGCTCTCGGTCTCATCCTGCGTTTGCGTCGTCACGCCCGGACCCGCGCCGGAGCCCGTGCTTTCAGCCTCCTGTGAAGCCTCTGTTGATTCCGCATCAGCTGCTGTCTCGCTCTCCGATGCAGATGTCTGCGCCGGATCCGTCACTCCCGGTCCGCCCGCGCCGTTCGGACGGTCCATGCCGTCCGGCTCTATCAGAGCGGTTATCTGGGTTTCATAGGTTCCCGATATGACTGCTCCGGCAGGCAGATATGTATTCAGGTTTATGTTCCATGATTTGTTCGACGTGGCTCCGTCCACGTTCAGCACCGATGTCGGTATCGTGATGACGGAGAGCTGCCCGACTGTGTCCGCATTGCCCGTCACTATGACGCTACCTATCGATGCAGTGCTCCCGCCGTAATGATATCCTGCGGCAGGTGTTCCGCTGATCTCGTACTGGATAGGCACCGTCTTTGCCGTATTTATATACAGCGTATAGTCGGTGGAATACTCCGATGCAGAGAAATACGGGTTGTTTGATACATCCACCGGCCGTGCGCTCGCATCATCCGAATCATAGAACTTCAGCTCTGCCGTCCCTGTCAGTGTGCCTGTCGCCTCTCTGACGCTGACCTCCACTCCGGCGACCGCGATGCTATCCAGCAGTGACCGGGGACCTGTTATATCAACCTGTGTCAGGGTCGTGGACGACGCCGCGGCCTCATATCCCTCCGGGCACTGATCCACCGTATATACCTTGACGCTGACCGTCTTGGTGATGATATCCTCCACTATGACCTGCACGGTCTGCGGCTCGGCACTGTAATCATGTATGATATCCTGATTGCTGACCGTCTGTACTATGACACGCGCCGTGCCCGATGCCTCATATATATCCGACAGATCGATATATGCACGAAAATCCGATGACTTTACCTTATATGCATCTCTTGCCTGCACCGTGTAGTTGACCTTGACCGTCTTGCTCCCGAGTACGGTATATGCCTTGTCCGCCGATATCAGTGCGGAGGCATTGCGCTCCTCCAGCGCCACCACCTTGCTGCCCGTGGTGTCGGGGTTGGATATGCTCACAACCGTGACCCATATGATAAAGGAGATGGCTACGGATACGAGCATCAGATAAAGTCTATTTGACAGCAGCTTCCTCATCCTTGCTCCTTCCTCTCCTGAATCTGATACCGGCTCTGGTTCTGACCTTTTCCTCCTGCTTGAACGAGGACAGACGGTCCTTCATGGTCTGTATATCGTCCATGACCGTCAGCTCTCCCTCATATGCCACAGATACAGCGCCCGTCTCCTCGGATACAACTATGGTCACGGCATCGCTTACCTCGCTGATGCCGATGGCCGCACGATGTCTGGTTCCCAGCGATTTGTTGATATCCTGATTGGACGAGAGCGGCAGATAGCATGTCGCCGCCGCTATCTCATTGCTGCGTATCACCACTGCCCCGTCGTGCAGCGGAGTATTGTGCTCGAATATGTTTATGAGGAGCTGTCTTGATATAACAGCATCAAGGGTGATGCCG
This sequence comes from Agathobacter sp., assembly GCA_963651635.1. GTDB lineage: Bacteria > Bacillota > Clostridia > Lachnospirales > Lachnospiraceae > Darwinimomas. The sequence continues at coordinate 8,113 of CAVJQN010000111.1, read as the reverse complement.
GTTTCTATGATGCTGTCCAGCGGCTCCGTGCGCTCTATGACTATCAATGCTCCCGTACGTGTCTTTGACATGGCAAATGCTGCCTTGGTGAGCTCTCCGACCGTCGTATCATTGAAGCTGTCTGTCGTATCCGGTCTGGACTTCGTCGGAGACAGGAGCCTCACACCGAACAGCTCCGCATTGCCTATCGTCTCCAGCGCCTTGCGCAGCTCGGGCTGGAATATAACTATGAGAGATGTTACTGCTATAGTCGCCAGCTTGCCCATGATCCACAGGATCGTATCAAACTGCAGCACGCCGCATATCACAACGAAGATACCGATTACCAGTATGCCCCGCAGCAGCATATAGGCTCTGGTATTCAGTATCCAGTTGAGTATCATATATACCATAAAGGAGAGCAGCGCTATCTCAAAGATATTGCGCAGCTCTATCCTGCTGATGATTGCAAGAACGCTCTCGATCGAATTGATGATGTTGATCATGGCCGTCCCCTGCCTTTCCTGCTTCTCGGCCCGGAGCCCGGCGCTGCATCGTTCTGCACATAGTCCTGCATCGGATCTGCGGCGCCCGCCTTCGGAACAGCCTTCACATAGTAGTAGTAATCATCGTCCTCGAACTGCGTATACTCAGTCCCGGCATAGTCCGCGGCGAAGCCGAAGAATGTAAATGCCGCTCCCGTGAGCATCCCCAGCAGTATACCCGCCGCAAGAGTGATGACATTCAGCTCAAGATGAAATGCCATACTGCCGATCAGCGAGCCCGCGAGGAGCACTGCCCCGCCGGAGGCGATCGCTATATACCACGAGTAATCCACCGACATCATATGTATCACATAGATGACTATGATCGCCGCGATAAAGACAGCAATCAGTACATACATCTCCTTATCAGCAAAGACGCCCTTCACCATAGGCAGAAAGCGCTGCGCTATATCCGTCGAGGAATCATGCACGATATCGCCGCCTGTCTGCTTCACATATCTCAGCAGATAAAAGAGCACCGTGCCCGCAGTAAGCGGCACTATCGCAAATATGCTTGAACCCAGTCCCGCCACAAAAACCAGCACATACGGGATCCTCAGGGCAAATGCTATCGGCGTCACGAGCAGCATCAGGCTGTTGCCCGGAGAGAAGGTATAGTACAGACATGCCACAACTATGAGATATGCTGCGCATACTGCCGCCATCTCTGCGGACGCCTTATATACATGCATGATGATGATAAAGGCAAGCACGGTGCATATCCCCCCGAAAGGCAGCAGAGCGCATACCAGCGATATCATCAGCATTATCAGGACATTGTTCAGCCCCGACATGTATCCTATATTCGCATTGAGCAGAGCAATCGCCAGAAATGTCATACAAAAACGAAGCACAGGGTCGATCACGAAGCTGTACCTTGCGTAGTATTTCTTTGAGCCGTCTCTGAGTGCACAGAGCACCTGCATCATCTGCGACATGCCATCCATCAGTTCTGCCCCTGCATGCGTATCAGTCTTTTGAGCATCGCGCGATACAGTCCCGCCGCGCGCTGCGCCTTGTTATATCTGTAGTAATATATACAGAATGTGATGATCTCGAAGATAACCAGTCCGATCAGATAATAAAGCATATAAACCTTAAATATGTTTATAACAACAGCAGGATCAAACGTGTTGAGCAGCATATCCATGGAGCAGAGCATGGTAAGCGCCAGTATCGCGATATAGCTGATCGTATATCCGAAGAGATTGCGGAGCATGCGCTTGCTTATATAATCACTCCTGTAGTACTGCGCGCCCTCCGTGATATCCTTCTTTTCGGCTTTCCTGTAAAAGGCTATGTCGGTCATCACCTGCAGCCTGTCCATGTCCAGCATGATCTGATCCTTCCGCACACTTCATGCGACTTACGCCGCCGTCTATGCCTCAAACTTGTATCCCATGCCCCATACCGTCTTGATATGGTCTCCCTGCTCGCCCAGCTTGGCGCGGAGCTTCTTGACATGCGTATCTATCGTCCTCGCGTCCCCGAAATAGTCATAGTTCCAGACACTGTTGAGTATCTTCTCACGGCTGAGCGCTATGCCTGCATTTTCCATAAAATATGTCAGCAGCTCGAACTCCTTGAAGCTCAGCTCTATATCCCTGCCGCCTGCCTTGACGGTATGGGCGCTCAGATCCACATCTATATCTCCGGCGATCAGATGATCTCCCTCCGCCTTTGAAGCACGCCTCATGACAGCATCGACACGCGCCACGAGTATCTTCGGACTGAACGGCTTCGTGACATATTCGTCCACGCCCAGCTCAAAGCCCTTGAGCTCGTCCTTCTCCTCGCTCTTGGCCGTGAGCATGATGACGGGTACCTTGGAGAACTGCCTTATCGACTTTAAGGCCTCGTATCCGTCCATCTTCGGCATCATGATATCCATGATGATCAGCGAGATGGTGGCATCGCTCATCACGGCATCCACCGCCTGCTCGCCGTCTGGCGCCTCCTCAACCTCGTATCCGTTCATGACCAGATAGTCCCGCACTATCTTGCGGATCCTCGCCTCATCATCGACTACAAGCACCTTCTTCATCACACTCACCCTGTTGTCCTAGTTTTCGCCATTATCAGATACGATCGCTATGCCCAGCTCGTCCAGCTGCGACTGATCCACGGTATCCGGAGCATCAGACAGCAGGCATACCGCATCCTTGTTCTTGGGAAATGCTATCACGTCCCTGATGGACTCCGTGCCCAGCATCAGCATGACTACGCGATCCAGACCGTATGCCAGACCCGCGTGAGGCGGCACTCCGTACTTGAATGCCTCCAGCAGATATCCGAATCTCTCCTGCGCCGTCTCCTTGGAGAGCCCCAGCACGTCAAACATCTTCTCCTGTATATCCGCCTGATGTATCCTGACGCTGCCTCCGCCTATTTCGGTGCCGTTCAAGACTATATCATATGCCTTGGCGCGCACGCGTCCAGGATCGGAGTCGATATACTGCCAGTCCTCGTCCATCGGCATGGTAAAGGGATGGTGCATCGCCTTGTAGCGGTTCTCCTCCTCTGACCACTCCAGCAGCGGGAACTCCGTCACCCACAGGAATCTGAAATCATCCTTTTTCAGCAGTCCCATCTCGTCCGCCAGCTTGCACCTGAGCGCTCCGAGCACACTGCATACCAGCGCCTTTTTGTCTGCGGCAAAGAGCAGCAGATCGCCCGCCTTGCCGCCCATGGCGCTTACTATACTCTTCAGCTCGTCTTCCGTCATGAACTTGGCAAATGAAGACTTGTATGTGCCGTCCTGCTCTATCGCCAGATAAGCCAGTCCCTTGGCTCCGTAGCCCTTCGCCCACTCAACGAGCGCATCTATCTTCTTTCTCGGCATGCCTGCCTGTCCGTCCACGGTGATGCCTTTGACGCATCCGCCCGACTGTGCCGCGCCCGAGAAGACTCCGAAGCCGCAGTCCCTCACTATCTCTGTTATATCCGTCAGCTCCATGCCGAAGCGCAGATCCGGCTTGTCGCTGCCGAAGCGATCCATCGCCTCCTGCCATGTCATGCGCTGTATAGGTGTCGGTACGTCTACTCCCAGTACGTCCTTGAAGAGCCTTTTGAGCAGTCCCTCATTGACCTCGATGACATCGTCCACATCTGCAAAGGAGAGCTCCATATCCACCTGCGTGAACTCCGGCTGACGATCCGCACGCAGATCCTCATCGCGATAGCATCTGGCAAGCTGGAAATAGCGATCCATGCCGGAGCACATCAGCAGCTGCTTGAACAGCTGCGGCGACTGCGGCAGAGCATAGAACTTGCCCGGCTGTACGCGGCTCGGCACCAGATAGTCTCTCGCGCCCTCCGGCGAGGATTTGATCAGCGTCGGCGTCTCTATCTCCAGAAAGCCCTGATCGAACATGTAATTTCTGATGACATTGGCGATGCGGCTTCTCATGATGATATTGTGCTGGAGATCGGGGCGACGCAGATCCAGAAATCTGTACTTGAGCCTCAGATCCTCCTTGGTCTTGGACTCCGCCTCGATCTGAAACGGCGGTACCTCGGACTCGGAGAGTATGCGCAGCTGCTTTGCGCGCACCTCATATTCGCCCGTTGCCAGCTCCGTGTTGACTCCTCCGGCGCGCTTCTCCAGCGTCCCGACTACGGCTATACAATACTCTGCACGCAGCTTCTCCGCCTTCTCAAAGGACTGTGTGCCGCAGTCCGATTCCTCAAATATGATCTGCAATATGCCTGTTCTGTCGCGAAGATCCGTAAATATGATGCCGCCCTTGTTCCGGCTCTTCTGCACCCATCCCATCACGGTCACTTCGCTGCCCGTCGGCGCTCCTACTACCTCGGCACATCTGTGTGTCCTCTTCAAGCCAAGCATTGCCTCTGCCATAACTGTCCCTCTTCTCTTATTTAAAATATCATATACTGATACCGGATTGCTACGCGCCTTGCGCTCCCGCAATCCCTGGTATCATCACCTCAGTGCTTTAACGCTTCACTGTAAAATTCCTTAAATTCCGTATATCCCTGAGCCCCAAGCTGCTCCTTCTGGAACTTCTTATTCTTGTTCATCCTGGTCACGAGCACCGTCATGCCCTCACTGCGCAGCCTTGCCGCCTCCTTCATGATATCGGCGAGCGTCTGCGCATCCACGCCCTTATCATAGAGCATGGCCAGCCGCGTGCCCTCCTGGGGCACCGTAAAGCCAGCGTCCTGAAGTATGGTGATGATACGCTCAAAGCCTATGGAAAAGCCGCATGCCGGTGTCTCCTGTCCGGTGAAGCGTCCGATCATCCTGTCGTAGCGTCCGCCGCCTCCGACCGATCCGCCGAAGCCCTCCATGGATATCTCAAATATGGTTCCTGTATAGTATCCCATGCCGCGCACGAGCGTAGGATCATATACCAGAGCGAATTCCGTGTCCTTGCATGCCTCGACCACAGTCGTGATCTCCTTGAGATTCTGTGCCGCCTCCGGGGCGATCTGCTCCAGCTCGATATCTCCGCCTATGCAGCTCATATACTTATCTATCGCGTTCTCACTGCAGCCCGCCTGCGCCAGCTCGGTTCGCACGCCGTCGGCTCCGATCTTGTCCATCTTGTCAAGTATGATAAATACGGTATCCGTCAGCTCCTCCGGGAAACCCGCATAGTCCGCCATACCTTTAAGGATCCGCCGGTCATTGATCCGCACCTCAAATTTCCTGTCGGGGCATATGCGCGATACAGCCTTGGTCGTAGCGAGTATCAGCTCTATCTCTGCGGCATTGCTTGCATCGCCCAGTATGTCTATATCGCACTGTGTGAACTGGCGGTAGCGTCCCTTCTGCGGTCTGTCTGCCCTCCACACGCTGCCTATCTGCAATGCCTTGAACGGAGACGGCAGAGAGGCGGAGTTGTTGGAGTAGTATCTCGCAAGCGGCAGCGTCAGATCGTATCTGAGTCCGCCGTCCACCAGATCAGCCTCGCCTGAGGCTGTGCCCAGATCCAGCTTTTCGCCTCTTTTGAGTATCTTGAATATGAGCTTTTCATTGTCCCCGCCCTGCTTGCTTAAAAGATTTTCTATATGCTCCACACAGGGCGTCTCCATGCAGGAAAAGCCGTAGCTCCTGTAGGTCGACTTGATGATGGATATCAGATAGTCCCTGAGAGCCATCTCATCGGGGAGTATATCTTTCATGCCGTTGACCGGCTTCTTTATCAGTGCCATATTCTGCTCCTTTCGGATATGCCTGTCGGCGCATACCTCTCTATATACAGTCCGGGATCTCTGACCTTGGCGCTTCTCGTCACGCCCGCGCCCCGCCCCAGCGGCAGCTTGGTGCTCGTCCCCGCGCCGCATCCGACGATTGCCTGACGCTCCTCCATTATCAGTACATTATACAGACATTCCCGTCCCGGCGCACTGTATCCGACATTTTCAAAGTTACCCGCCATATTCTTCTGGCGGTACATATAGTAAGGGCGAAGTCCCATCTCCCGGCATGCTGTATCCGCGATGCGCAGCATCCCTGCCACGGTTTCCGCATCAGCCGCAGCGTACTCCGACAGCTCTCTGCCTAGCCTTGCCTTGTGCTTGACTGCGAGCGTATGCACCGTCACGCTCTCCGGCGCCAGCCTCCCGATTTCACGCATCGTGTCCTCCATCTGAGAGATCCCCTCTCCCGGCAGACCCGCGATGAGATCCATGTTGATATTGTCAAAGCCGCACTCGCGCGCCAGATAGTATCTCTCACGCAGCATATCGACAGTATGCAGTCTTCCGATAGTCCGCAATGTCTCGTCCTGCATGGTCTGAGGATTGACCGATATGCGGCTGCACCCGGACTCCTTCAGCGCCATGAGCTTGTCTCTCGTGATGCTGTCGGGACGTCCCGCCTCCACGGTCAGCTCTCTGAGCGCACAGGTATCATTGTACCTGTGAACCGCATCGAGTATATACCTGAGCTGATCCGCCTCCAGCGATGTCGGCGTGCCGCCTCCCATGTATACCGTCTCGAGCCTTCTGCCGCGATATTGCTTTGAGACCTGCGCTATGTCACGTATCAGCGCCTCGACATATTCCTGCGTCCTCGCTCTCCACATCGAGATGGGATATGAGGTAAAGGAGCAGTACAGGCATGTCGTCGGACAGAATGGGATGCCTATATACAGGCTCCATCCTCCCTCGCAGTCGATGTCCTCCAGCAGAGTGCTTTCTCTTACTGCTATCTCCCGGCACAGCGCCAGCTTTTCCTCTCCGATCTCAAATCTCCTGCGAAATGCATCCGAGGTCTCGTCCTCGTCAAAGCCGTCATCCAGCATGTCCAGAAACAGTCTGGTCGGACGTATCCCGGTGAGCGTGCCCCACGGCAGCTTTCGTCCCGTATACTCTGCAAGCATATGGTACAATGCCAGCTTCAAGGCGCATTTGGTATCAAATCTGGTATCCGCCGCACGTGAACTGCCGTCTATGCGCTTTCCGTCCGCATCCGTAAGCACGAGCTGGTAGATCCCGCGTCGCCCAGATCCTTCTTTATCGTCGGACAGGTCATCCTCTGCATTGTCATCGCACGCACATACCGTCCCCGCGTCAGCCTCTGCCATGCATACGTGCAGCGTCAGCCTCGCGTCGGCATCCTCCTCATGAGTATATGCCTCCCCCGGGAAATATGCCATAAAAAGCTCGCGTATATCCTGCTCGAATGGAACTTCATCCAGTATCAGTGCTATCATCAGCTCGACGTCCTTTCGATATCGGTGACGCTCTCGATCTGACGCAGCTTCTCCGTGATGACCCGAAGCCCCTCGCGACCGTTGACATCAAAGGATACGGATATCGTCGCCACGCCGTTCTTGCCGATATGACTTGACATCGCACTCATGTCTATCCCCGCTTCGCTGAAGGTTCTGGATATATCCACTATCAGTCCCTTGCGGTTATATGCATATATATTGATCTCGGCGCGGTACTTCTCCTCGGACTTGCCTGCCGATGACTGCCACTCCGCCGGTATCAGTCTGCTTCTCTCGTCCTCCGGCATATTTATCACATTGATGCAGTCCGTGCGGTGGATGGATATCCCTCGTCCCCTTGTGACAAATCCGACTATCTCGTCTCCCGGCACGGGATTGCAGCAGTGTGAAAATCTGACAGCCAGATCATGTATGCCTTTGACCATGATGCCGCTGGAGGACTTTCCCGACTTTGTCTGTCCGGCCTTTTCCTTGTCGGCGACTATGGACGAAAGTATGTCGTCGTCCGTGATCTGACCCGCCTTCAGCTTCTCCTGCTCGGCGACGAGGCGGTTGACGATCGCATTTTCCTTCGTACCGCCGTGACCTATGCTCGCCAGCACCGCGTCCCAGTCTCTGAAGGAATAGCGATTGAGCACCTTCTCGGTCGCCTCGGGCGTCAGCAGCTCCGACAGCACCAGTCCCTTGCTCTTGCAATAGCGGTCTATCAGATCCTTGCCCTTGGCTATATTGTCCTCGCGCAGCTCGTTCTTGAACCAGTTATTTATCTTGTTCTTGGCCTGAGAGGACTTGCATATCTTCAGCCAGTCTCTGCTGGGGCCGTGGCTGTTCATCGAGGTGATGATCTCGATGCGGTCGCCGTTCTGTATCTGATAGTCTATGGGC
>CAVJQN010000110.1:0-7320 GCA_963651635.1 Agathobacter sp. | reverse complement strand
TCCCCGTAAATTTTACAGAAGCCGGAGTATAACAACATACCCGGCGGACAAGATATATCAGGAGGCGGGCTTTATCGCCTACTACCTGCACTGGAGCCATGATGAGATCATGCAGCTGAGCCATACGGAGCGTATACGCTGGTGCAACGAGATATCGGGCATCAACCGCAAGCTCAACGACGAGCCGGAGAACATATTTGACCTGAAAAATATCAAGTAGATGAGCATACAGAACAGTCTATTACTGAATAACAGCTTTATCGTGACCATAGGACTTCTGAAGTTCAGCTTCGCCAAGGTCAGAAACATCACCGATACCATAGAGACCGAGGTTCTCAGAGAGGGCGGAGACAACTGGGGTGTTCACAATCTGATGAAGCCGAGGAGCGCAGCTCAGACGCTCGTGCTGGAGCGCGGCATACTGACCAGTCCGGAGGGACTGGCGGATGCAGCATTTACCACGGGTATGCCGGTCTACGGCCTGACGGTCATCATCATGCAGCACGGCAAGATGCAGAAGGCCTACGGGATAGTATCGGGGATGATAACCAAGGTATCGACTGGCGATCTCGACGCGCTGGAGGGTCGGCCGCTGTACAAGACGATAGAGATCACACACAACGGGATCCATGAGGTTCCGATACCGTAGATATGAAGATGATGCCGTCCGCGAGGCAGATAGCACGTACATCGCTGCTGCCTGTGCGAGTTCTGAATATAGGCACTTTTGACAGACTGTCGGGTAATACTGCATTTGCTTCGGAGATCATCGCGAGATACGAGCCAGCCGGAGAAACAGACCTGCCGTCTGTCGATTTTGTGTATCAGGAGATGGCTGAGCAGGATGCCCTCGATGGCATCACGGAGCTCTCAACGCTGATAACGACGATCAACAGCATCAGATACAATGTAAATATACTCAACCAGAGCTATATGAGTCGGTACTATCTCACACTGCAGTCCAGATGTGAGCTGCTGATGCAGAGGCTGGAGGCCAATATACATGCGGCGGGGGCGCTGACGCAGTACAGGCAGATATATCGCGATGTGATACGCGCCGAGTATGTTCCAGCTGACAGGGACAGCTTCGGTGCACGCATGAGTGAGGCGGCGGCACGTGCGGGGATATCCGTGACGGATACGCGAATCTCCCGTATGAGAGGTCGCCGGGCAGCCGGTATTCCGATGATACGTGACATGCGATTTGCAAGCGAGTGGAGGTCGCAGTCGGCTAGGCAGTTTTTCTGGAGAGTACAGCGAGCGCCGAAGGCACAGCAGGATATCATACTTCAAAGTGCGGGCGCCGGGTCGCTGATCACTCTGAGCGATGAGCTGCGCGGTATGAGCGAGCTTCGCTTCCGGCACTTCGTCAGGAATCTGTCGCAGAGGACGACAGCGCGCATCGCGCAGGCAGCAGATGAGGTCGTCGCACAGGAGAGGTTGCGGTCGGCCGGGATAGTCGGCAGGGGTGTTGATGCAGACAGGATAGCCGGAAGGATCGGAGCAGAGGGAGAATCGTCGGAGACGACGGACGCACAAGGGCAGGACGCCTCGCATTATGCAGACAGGGCGGCAGCCGCCGGCGATGAGACCAAAGACAGCATAGGTCGCGCGATACTCGGGCTGCTGAGGGAACATCGCGCAGAGAACCCGGAGGCCGCTTCGGATGCGGGTGTGAGAGCATATGCCGGGGCGACCGGCAGCGATATGGACGATCAATATCCCGGCAGAGCCGCCGTGCTGCAATATCTTAGAGCGTATATGACGGGAGAGGCTGAGGCAGACGCGCAGACCAAAGATGCAGTAAGGCAGGACTTTGATACCGATAAAAGCGCAGATGCCGCGCGTATCGGACGCGGGACAGAGCAGGCGGGCGACGCGGGCACAGTAGGCGATGCAGGTAAAGCGGTGCATATGCCGCGGGAGGACAGTCTGCTGTCGGCGGCACTCAGGGATACGCGCATAGTGCAGGAAAATCAGCCGGTAGTCGAGAGCATAGCCCGCAGCATACTTGATATGCCGCAGACGCAGTGGATACAGTTTCAGTCGGAGCTGGAGGATCTCGGAAAGGAGCATCCTCAGGCACGGGAGCTGCTGGATGTATATTTTCAGAAAGCGGAGCAGATCCACGTCGCAGGGAGACCGGCTGCATCGCCGGCAGACGGTACGGGCGCGGAATCCGTGCCCGGTATATACGGCATTTCGCCGGATATGGAGGCAAACATCCGGATGTCGGCGCAGAAGTCGGCATTTCTGGAGATGCTCAGAGATATCCATACAGGCGGTACGGAGAGTATGCTGAGTGTGGAGCGCCTGATGCTTGAAAGCGACATATTCTCCGAGGCTGATACGGGCGAGGAGATGGCTGAGATAGCCCGTCTGGAGTCCATGCCGGAGCTGACATACAGGACAGAGCAGGCAGTGAGTGCTCTTGAGGATATGAGCCCGCAGGAGTGGGATGTATTCTCTCATCAGCTGGAGCTCAGAGCCGGGCAGGGCGGCAGGAAAGTAAGAACTGCCCGTACGGCTCACGAAGAGGGCGGCGTGCCGTCGGAGGCATCGCAGGATACGCTGAGCGCTGTCGAGATGATACTGAGAGGTGCCGCGGGAAACGCCTCTGAAGTGAGACTTGAGGCATCCTCAAGTGCCGCGGCGGACGGAGCTGTCATGGAGGCATATCGTGCATCCGGTCTTGCGGCAGAAGCACAGGACGGCGCACCCGGACAGGAAGATACGGACGTACGGGAGAGCGCGGAGGATATCGTCTATCGTATCACGCAGGATATGCGAGGAGAGATGGACGTTCGCCGGTACGTATATGCAGGAGAGCGCAGTGTATATCGCTCCCCGTACAGCAGGCTGATGCTCAGAGAGATGTCGTCACGGGCGGCACAGAACGCGGCGGCAGGCGGTACGGCAGATGCGGGAAGCGCCGGAGGCAGAACAGGCGGTGCCGGAGCCGGAGCAGGCGCTGCAGTAGCAGCGGCGGGAGGCACAGCCGGGGGAGCCGGCTACGGCACGGCACAGACCGTACTGGAGATGCTCAGAGGCGGGCGCATCGGCATGTACAGACGGCGCGGCGGAGGCGCACGGACAGACGGCACGTCGGCGGACGGCAGTCTGCAAACGGGCGCAGGCACGGACATGTCGGCGGGTGTGCGAACTGAAAATACCGGTATATCCGGAGATTTGACGACGCGCCGGACATCACTGGGCGATGCATATCCGGATGTGACTATATTGCGGACATCATCAGGATATGATACTTCCGGAGACGGCGCATATGATGATATATACGATATCGACAGATCGGACAGCTACACATATGTGTATCCGGCCGGAGCAGGAGCCGAAGGCGGTATCGATATCGCGGGAGGATACATCGGAAGCCGGAGCCTGACTGATGCATATCCGGGCGGAGATATCAGTTATCCTGCGAGCGGACGTGGATATACGGCAGCGGGCATATACACAGCGGCGGGCACATACGGTGCAGACGGCATATACGGAACAGACGGTATATACAGCACGGGCGGCTATGGCGGGGACGAGCCGGGCAGCTACACTCCCGCGGATATCGTGATAAATGCTCCCTCAGGACGGCACGGCACGGACGAGGATGATGCAGGTCGGAGTACAGTGACAGAGACGGTGCGCAGGGTTGAAAGCACGGTCAGGGATATCGAATTCGTCACCAGAACACAGAGCACGCAGAACCAGCAGATACGCGAGACACAGACAGATTTGACAAGGATGTTGGAGCGGCTCGATGAGCATCAGCGCGAGATAGACAGCCTCAAGCAATCGGAGAGACAATTCGCCGGATATGCCGATACCATGACAAGGGCGGCAGTCAGAGGAGATGTCATGCAGGACATAGCATCACGGCTGCGTATGGAGCGCCTGAGAAGCGGGATATGACGCAGCTTCATCCGGAAGAGTGCAGACACTGCGGACAAAGCAGCCACCTGAGGCGCGAAGCTCTAAGCTCCAAGCTCTAGGCTCTAAACTCTAGGCTTTGAGGTCTAAGTTCTGAGGTATAAGCGCTGAGACCTAAGCTCTGAGTCCCACGCTCTACACAGGCAGGAGATACGTACATGATCACTACGCTCGCAAGAGGAAAAATCGAGATATGCAATGAGCAGGGCAAGGCGGCAAGCAGCGTGAGCTTCACGTTCAATCCCAGCTCATATACCATACAGACCTCTCCGAAGTTCGGAGAGACAAAGACTCTGGGCAAGGACGCGCCCAAGAAGTCATTTGTGGGAGGGAGCGGCAGGACGCTGACGACGACGCTGCACTTTGACTCCTACAGCGACAGCAGTCTGGTGCCGTCGGCACAGCTCCTGTCGGTCACGGCACTCAGCGCCGGTCTCGAGAACAAGCTCAAGCCCGTGACGGACAAGATCAACAAGCTGGAGAAGGCGGCGCATGTGGACGGCAAGGGGCACGAGCCGCCGCTGGTGATATTTTCGTGGGGCAATCTGCATTTCAAGGGACACATCACCAGCTTCTCCGCAGAGTATACGCTGTTCAGCATGGAGGGCAAGCCCATCCGCGCCAATGTCAATCTGACGATCGCGGAATATATAGATCCCTCGATGGACAGCAAGAAGAGCCCGTTTGAGTCGCCGGACAGAACCAAGAGCCGTGTGATAGTGGAGGGCATGAGCCTGTGGGGCATAGCCTATGAGGAGTACGGCGACTGCGAGAAATGGCGCGTGATAGCTAGGGAAAATCATATCATGGATCCCACGAAGCTGGAGCCGGGCATGGTCCTCCTGATACCGGCGATCACGACATGATACATATGCCGGATAGTCGAGGCAGTCGCAGGGCAGCAGTGCCGGACAGATGAAGCAATCGCAGAGCGGCGGCGGGCAGATGAAGCAGTCGTAGGGCAGCAGCGATGCAGGATGGATGAAAGGATTGCAAGGCAGCTATGGCAGATCTGATGAGCGGAACATGGGAATATGAGAAGCTCGAAAAAACATACAACAACTTCATGGTGCCGGCTGTCAAGTTCGAGGTCGGAGGCGCTGATCTGATAAAGAAGGGTCTGCGCATAGCATCGGTTGAGGCTGTGCTTTCGATAAAGGGATGCTCGAGCGTCAGCGTCGTATTTACCGACTGCTATGACATGAAGAACGGCACATTTGACAAGAATCTGAAGTCGGCTGCGGTGCTGGGCAAGCCCGTGGTGCTGAGTATGGGCTACGGCTCGGCATTTCAGAAGATATTTAAGGGATATCTGTCGCATATCAGGACGACGGCATCGGTCGATGACGGCATGCGCATGGAGTTTGTGGGGCTGGATGCCCGGCGGCTCATGATGACTGACAACAACCATATCAAGGAGTACAAGATAAAGAACTACTCGGATGCTGTATCCGAGCTGCTCAAGCGTTATTCAAAGCTCGCCACCGCGGCTGTGGATGCCACGAGTGAAAATATGAAGGACGGTCTGATATGGCAGAACGGATCGGACTATGACTTCATCACCAAGGAGCTGATAGAGAGCGGACGCGTGCAGCGGGAGTTTTTCATAGCGGTAGATAAGGCATATTTCAGAAAGCCGCACAGCGTGGCGGCGCCTGTGCTGACGCTCAAGCCGGGAGGCGGGCTGGTGAGCTTTGAGAGCGATGCGGGATATATGGACGAGAGCTATCATATACTCGGATATGATACCGCCACGGGCAAGCCCATAGAGGGCAAGGCGGATGCCAAGACCAAGTGGAGCAGCTCCTCGCCTCTGTCGCAAAAGGGTGAGTGGTATATATCAGATCCGGCATGTACAGCCAAGACGCAGGCGACGAACAGAGCCAAGGCTCTTGCCGAGCGTGCGCTGGCATCAAGCCAGCAGGCACATATCAAGTGCATAGGCATACCTGAGCTGATCCCCGGCAGATTTATCAAGGTCGACAGGGTGGACAGTCTTGTCAATAAAAAGTACTATATCACTCAGGTGGTGCACAGGTACGATGAGAACGGATATGTAACAGAGCTCACCACGGAGGGCTGGGAGTAGAAAATCGGTGCTGCGGGGAGTCGCAGTGCCTGTTACAGGCAGCAGACGGCGGCGGTGCGGCAGATGCACGGAGGAAAGGAGAAAAGGCTGTATGTTCGAGGATATGATAAAGGCAAACAGGACACAGCCCTCGGTATCCTTCAATGCGGGTCTGGTGATGGGCATTGTCAAGGAGAACTGGGACAAGAACGAGCCGGGCAAGGTGAAAGTCGAGTACTCCGTAGGAGAAAAGGGCAAGATGCTGACGGGCTGGATACCGGTGATGACACCGTATGCGGCGGACAAGGGAGGCATGTACATGCTTCCGGAGATAGGCACAGAGGTCATAGTGGGATTTCTGGGAGGACGTACGGATTGTCCTGTGGTGATAGGGTCTCTGTGGAGCAGCAAGATGAAACGGCCGGATAAGGCGCCTGCTGAGAAAAATATCAACAAGGTCATACGAACTGCCGGAGGCCATGAGATATCGATGTCGGACGAGGCCAAGAAGCAGAAGCTCACGGTGACGACGCCTGCGGGACTGACAGTGATGCTGGACGATGAGAAAAAGACCATCACCATCCAGGACAAGCAGAAGAAGAATATGATCTTCATGGATACCGGCAAGGGAGAGATGAAGATCAATGCAGATAAGAAGCTGACACTCTCGATAGGCGGGAGCGCGGCCGTGACGCTGGAGAAGCAGAAGGCGACCATCAAGTCGGGTACTGTCAATGTGCAGGGCAGCTCTGCTGTGAAGGTAAAGGGACAGAGCACCGCCATAGAGGGCAGCACGGCACAGGTCAAGGCCACGGGCAGCCTGACACTGCAGGCAAGCGGCATGACACAGGTCAAGGGAAGCATGGTCAAGATCAACTGACGGAGGCAATATGACTATATATCCTGACAACAGCAGCTTTCTCGGAAAGGGCTTTGCATTTCCGCTGAGCGTGGATCCGGTGACGGGCCGCATGCAGATGGCGGAGTACGAGGAGGATATCAAGCAGGCTATATATATCATCATCATGACGCGCAAGGGCGAGAGGGTCATGCGTCCCGAGTTCGGCTGCGCCATACATGACTATGCCTTTGACTCACTGGACTTTGAGCACCTGACGCGCATAGAGGATGCGGTAGAGGAGGCGCTGATACTGTGGGAGCCGCGCATCACCGACATAGACGTCAGGGCGCATGTGGTCGATGCGGACGGCAGACTGGACATATCCATCAGCTATGTGGTGCGCACGACGAACAATCCGTACAACCTTGTGTACCCCTTCTATATCAACGAGGGCATGGAGGTCGCGGAGTGA
>CAVJQN010000109.1:5879-13376 GCA_963651635.1 Agathobacter sp. | reverse complement strand
AAGATCAAAGATTCTTTTTGGAAATGACACCGTCAACATGGGAGGTATCTTTGAAAACTTCGTTGTGCAGGAATTGCACGCCCACGGTTATCCGTCATATTTTTATAACAGCCGCAAGATAGGCGAGCTGGACTTTGTCATTGAACATAACGGTGCGGTCCTACCGATAGAGGTCAAAAGCGGCAAAGACTACTATGTGCATACTGCGATAAACAACGTACTGTCCAATCAGGAGTACAAAATAGAGGAAGCGTTTGTATTTGCAAATTGCAATGTTGCAAATGAAGGCAAGATAACATATTACCCGATATATATGTGCACATTTATAACCGATGAGACAGAATATCCCATCCTGTCACCGGACATATAAATGCCCCGGAGAATGAGCATCGCTTTTCATCTCGCAGAGCATCATCCCACATCTCACAGAGGCGTTAGAACTCCGCATATTTCCTTGACGGAGCATGAATATACGATGTATTCTTTTGCATGTGGTCGCTGCCCGGCAGGTGGAGCGGTCAGCTTTTGATTTTGTAAAATCCGCATGGATGTCTGCGTGAAAAAAGCTGCGGCGGGAGCAAACTCGGCTGCATGAGCAGACATACGTGCAGATTCAATGCAGATATAGATACGGATACAACAGATATAGAAACAATAGATACAGAGGCACATATCATGCTGAAAACCAGACTGGTCGGGGGCAAGCTCCTGCGATGCGGATATACTACCGGATCCTGTGCTGCCGCTGCTGCAAAGGCGGCGGCATATATGCTGTGCACGGGCGAGAGGATAGACAAGGTATCCATCATGACGCCCTCGGGCGAGCCACTGACACTGGATATACTTGACATCTCGCTTGACGAGGGCAGCGCCATGTGCGCCGTGAGAAAGGACGGCGGGGACGATCCCGATATCACAAACGGGATGCTCGTATATGCAAGGGTCACGCGGACAGAGAGCGGGATCGAGGTAGACGGAGGCGAGGGCGTCGGGCGCGTGACCAAGCCGGGGCTCGACCAGCCGGTCGGCGCTGCCGCCATCAACTCCACGCCCAGACGCATGATAGCGTCCGCGCTGGAGGAGGTCATACGCGAGATCGGGGTCAAAGGCGGACTGCGCGCCGAGATCATCCTGCCGCAGGGCAGGGCATTGGCGAAAAAGACATTTAACCCGAATCTGGGCATAGTGGACGGGCTGTCCATCCTCGGGACGACGGGCATCGTAGAGCCGATGAGCGAGTCGGCGCTGATAGAGTCCAACCGCATAGAGATAAGCATGGTCGCCGCATCGGGCGCGGCAGAGCTCCTCGTCACGTTGGGCAACTACGGCACGGACTTCGCCAGAGACGAGATGGGACTGACCATCAGAAATCATATCATGTGCAGCAATTTCGTAGGAGAGGCGCTGGATGCCGCGGCGGAGCTGGGCTTTAAGGATATACTTCTGATAGGACATATAGGCAAGCTCGTCAAGCTCGGCATCGGTCTGTTCAATACACATTCCAAGCACGGCGACGGCAGGATAGAGACGCTCATCGCGTGTGCGCTGGAGGCGGGAGCGGAGCTGGAGACGCTGCGCAGTCTTGACAAGTGCGTGACCACGGACGCTGCGCTGGATATACTCTCCGAGGCGGGCTGCGCGCAGGAGACTATGAGGATACTCAGCGACCGTGTGGGACATTATCTGAGAAAACGGCTTCCGGAGACGGTAAATATCGAATATCTGTGCTTCACCAATGCAGGCATATGCAAGGGTGTGCTGTTTCAAAGTGAAAATGCGGCCGGACTGGCCGAAAGATGGAGGTAGCAGGATGGTTCATATCGTAGGCGCGGGCAGCGGAGCTCCCGATCTTATCACACTGAGAGGCGCGAGGCTGCTGGGGGAGGCGGATGTCGTCATCTATGCCGGATCTCTGGTCAATCCGGAGCTGCTGAAGCTGACAAAGGAGGGATGCGAGATCCACGACAGCGCGAAGATGACGCTGGACGATGTGGTAGACGTGATCGAGCAGGCGGAGAAGGCAGGCAAGACGACCGTGAGGCTCCATACCGGCGATCCGTGCATCTACGGCGCGATCCGCGAGCAGATGGACCGATTCGACGAGCTGCATATCGAGTATGATGTATGCCCCGGTGTATCGAGTTTCTGCGGTGCGGCAGCGGCACTCAAGACCGAGTTCACGCTGCCCGACGTGAGCCAGAGCGTCATATTGACGAGGATGGCGGGCAGGACGGGAGTACGCGAGCAGGAGAGCATAGCTTCATTTGCGGCACACGGCGCTACCATGGTTATCTTCCTGAGTGCCAGCATGCTGCGCGACCTATCGGCGGAGCTTATCAAAGGCGGCTACAAGCCCGATACTCCGGCGGCGATAGTCTACAAGGCGACATGGCCGGATCAGAAGGTGCTCAGATGCACGGTGGAGACACTGGCAGAGACCGCAGAGAAAGAGGACGTGAAGAAGACCGCGCTCATCATAGTAGGCGGATGTCTGGGCGATGACTACTCGCTGTCTAAGCTGTACGATCCGACATTTACCACGGAATTTCGAGAGGCGACGAAGTGAGCAGATATGCGTCAACTTCGGACGGCGACGGAAGCGCCGCAAGCCTGACGGGATTGTCTGTCCGTGCGATAGCATTTACCGACCACGGTATGCAGACCGGGGAGCGGATGCGAGCCGTCGTGCCGCAGATGCAGCTGACCAGATGCCCTAAGGGAGGACTGGCAGAGTGGACGGCGGGGAGCTTTGAGAGCGCGGATGTTATCATATATATCGGCGCGGCGGGGATAGCGGTGCGTGCCATAGCGCCGCATATCGTCAGCAAGCTCCGCGATCCGGCTGTGCTGGTGACAGACGAGCTGGGGAGGTTCGTGATACCGGTACTCTCGGGACATGTGGGCGGAGCCAATGCAGCCGCAGAGCAGATAGCCGACGCGCTGGGAGCGACTGCCGTGATCACGACCGCGACGGATCTGAATCACAGGTTCGCGATAGATGTATGGGCAGTGCGGCAGGGCTTGACTATACTGAACAAGGACGGTATCAAGACGGTCTCGTCGCGTATACTCGCGGAAAAGCCGGTATATATATACTCCCGGTGGGATATCGAGGGTACGATGCCGGACGGCGTGCAGATGACGGACGACCCCGTACGGGCGCATGCGATCATATCGTATCGTGATGAAAAACCAAGGACATCTGGTGGATGTGCTGCGAACTCCCTGCGCCTCACCCCGAGGTGCCTGTATATCGGCATCGGATGCCGAAGAGGTACGCCGCGCGAGACCATAGAGGCGGCATGGTCGCATATAGCAGATACATACGGACTGTACGCAGAGGCGGTCGCGGGAGTTACCTCCATAGATATCAAGGCGGACGAGCCGGGACTGCTGGCGTTCTGCAAGGCGCACGGCTGGACGCTCACGACATATACCGCGGACGAGCTGAACGCGGTAGAGGGAGACTTCCACGGCTCCGATTTCGTGAAGAAGACTGTGGGTGTGGACAGCGTATGCGAGCGCTCGTGCGTGCTGGCGGCGCGCAGCGCGGACGCAGGCGGCGCGTGCAAGAAGAGTACAAAAGCAGATGGTGCAGAAGATACCGACGATACTGATGATACCGACGATATAGACGATATAGACGATATAGACGATACACACGATACCGACGAGCGGCAGGCAGGTACGGCTGGCGCGAGCGACGCGAAGGGGCAGCAGACGGGAACAGCAGCACAACACGTGGCACACGCATCTCTCCTCGTCCCCAAGACAGCGGCAGACGGAGTGACCGTCGCCGTCGCCCTCGCCCCGCCGAGGTTGAGCATCAAGTTCGACTGTCACAAGCCGTAGGTGTGATGAGAGCGGTTTACGAGGCGCCATGCGATGGTGAGCACTCGTGTTCTGCTATCGCGAGGCGATGGCAGACTACAGAGTGCCATGCGATAGCAGCCCGCGATTGGCAAGCACGTAGTGCGCAGACAGAGCGGTTTGCTGCGAACCGCCAGTCCGTGATTGCCGAGTGCAAAGCACGACGGCAGAACGGAAACGGCGAACCGCAGTGAATTAAGAATAAAAAAGAAACGACAGAAGGGATCACGACATGAACCATTTATACGTAGTGGGCATAGGCCCGGGCAGGATCGACGGACTGACATATGAGGCGCGCGAGGCGCTGGATGCCTGCGACATGATCATCGGATACAGCAAGTACGTGGAGCTGATACAGGACTACTTCCCCAAGGCGCAGTTCGCTGATACGGGTATGCGCAGGGAGGTGGAGCGTGTGAACGAGGCTCTCGCGCAGGCATCCTCCGGCAAGGTCGTAGGGCTGGTATGCAGCGGCGACGCGGGAGTATACGGTATGGCGGGGCTTGCGATGGAGCTGGGCGTCAACTATCCCGATGTCGAGATCACGGTCATCGCGGGCGTGACGGCGGCACTCAGCGGAGCGGCAGTGCTCGGAGCGCCGATAGGACATGACTTTGCCTGCATTTCCCTGTCAGATCTGCTCACGCCGTGGGAGCTGATAGAGCAGCGGCTCGAATGTGCGTCAAAGTGCGATCTGTGCATGGCCATCTACAACCCGTCTAGCCACAAGAGAGCCGACTATCTGCAGAAGGCGTGCGATATCATTCTCAGGAGCAAGCCGGAGCAGACGGTATGCGGATACGTGAAAAATATCGGCAGAGACGGGCAGGAGGGTCATGTTTTGACGCTCGGGGAGCTGCGCGATACGCAGGTCGATATGTTCACGACTGTATTTATCGGCAATGCCGCCACCAAGGTGATAAACGGCAGGATGGTCACGCCCAGAGGATATCGGGATGTCTGATGTCATACTGTTCGGCGGGACGACGGAGGGGAGGCTGCTGGCGGAGTTCCTTTCGGAGCACGATATTGCGGCGTGCGTATGTGTGGCGACCGAGTACGCGTCCACGCTCCTGCACCTAAAGCCCTGCGTCAGAGTGCTCACGGGCAGGCTCGACGAGAGCGCGATAGAGGAGCTGATAAGGCAGGAAAATGCCGCCCTGGTGGTGGATGCCACCCACCCGTACGCGGACATCGTGACGAAGAATGTCAAGGAGGCGTGCGACGCGGACGGCTGTACATTCCTGCGTGTGAAGCGTGCGCCGGTGGATCGCGAGGGTCTGACCTATTTTGACAGTCTCGAGGACTGCGTGAAGTGGCTGGCGCAGACGAAGGGGGTCATCTTCTCCAGCATCGGTACCAAGGGCGCGAGAGAGCTGAGCGAGCTGCCGGACTATCAGGAGCGCGTGATATTGCGTATATTGCCCTATGCCAAGGGTATCACGGATATGTCAGAGCTCGGATATCCGATGAAGCATCTGTACTGTATGCAGGGACCGTTCTCTCAGCAGTTCAACGAGGCGCAGTTTCGCGAGACGGATGCGCGGATACTGCTGACCAAGGAATCCGGCGTGACCGGAGGATTTGCCGAGAAGGTAGACGCGGCGCTGGCGCTGGATATGCAGGTGGCAGTCATCCGCCGCCCGGAGGATTTCGACGGCGTATCCTTGGAGGAGGCGGAGCGTGCTATAATGGATCAATCAGCTGCGCGGAGGTGATGCGGTGAAGAAGGTATTTATCGTAGGAATCGGCATGAGCGCCCTGACCACGACCAAGGAGGGCGACGCGGCGATACGTCAGTCCGAGGTGCTCTTCGGAGCCGAGCGGATGCTGGAGGCTTACAGAGAGCTCGGCAAGACGACGGTCGCGACATTCGATGCCGGCGAGATAAAGGACTATATAGAGAACAAGCTGGAGGACGGGAGCAGATGCGCCGTGCTGGTATCGGGAGATACCGGCTTTTACAGCGCCATGAAAAAGCTCGCCGCCGCGCTCTCCGACTATGATCCCATCGTGCTGCCGGGCATATCCTCGGTATCGTATTTCTTCGCCCGATGCCGTCTGACATGGCAGGACGCCAAGCTCGTCAGCTGTCACGGCACGGATGTCGATATAGTCGGTCCGGTCAGGAGGCACGCGATGACATTTGCACTCACCGGGGGCAATGTCAGCGAGATAGGACAGGCTCTCTGCGACGCGGGCTTTAGCAAGCTGGTGGTCTATGTCGGGGAGAATCTTTCCTATCCCGATGAGAAGATTTCGGTGACGGACGCGCAGGGACTTGCCAACGGCAGGTATTCATCGCTGACGGTGCTTATCATCTACAATCCGAATCCTGATCCGCGTGTGCGTACCGGTATACCCGATGCGGAGTTCATCCGCACGACCGTACCCATGACCAAGAGCGAGGTGCGCTCATCCGTTATATCCAAGATGAATCTCCGCCCCACCGATATATGCTGGGACGTGGGCTGCGGCACCGGCTCGGTGACCGTAGAGATGGCGCTCTCGGCCTATGAGGGCAGAGTATATGCCTGCGACAAGAGAGCCGAGGCGATAGATCTGACACGTGAAAATCTGTCGCATTTCCATATAGGCAATGTGACCGTCGCGGAGGGCAGCGCACCTGAGATATTTACCGAGTTTGCCGCGCCGGATGCGGCATTTGTCGGAGGCAGCAGCGGCAATATGGAGCAGATCGTAGCCGCGATATATGAGAGAAATCCGCGATGCAGATTCGTGATAACAGCCGTGACCATCGAAAATGCATACAGCTCCGTAGCATCGCTGCAAAAGGCGGGCATAGAGCCGGAGATCACACAGCTCTTCGTGGCGCAGTCCAGGAAGGCGGGCAATCTCCACCTGATGATGGCACAAAACCCGATATATATCATATGCGGCGGAGGACGCGCATAGGAGGCGTATGAAAGGCACATCCCAAAGCAGGATACTGATCGCCGGAACGAACAGCGGCTGCGGCAAGACGACCGTCACGATAGCGCTCATAGCGGCGCTGAAGGCGCGGGGGCTGGCTACGGCGTCGTTCAAGTGCGGACCGGACTATATAGATCCGATGTTTCACCGCGAGGCGCTGGGAGTGCCTGCGCACAATCTGGATCCGTATTTCTCGGATCGCGAGGGCTTGAGATCTCTGTTTGCCGCCAATGCAGGCGGTGACATCTCGGTCATAGAGGGCGTGATGGGCTACTATGACGGGATCGGAGCGGAGGGCAGGTGCAGCACATATGATGTGGCGTGCGCCGTCGAGGCTCCCGTCGTGCTTATCATTAACGCTCGTGGCATGAGCACATCCGCGGGCGCGCTGCTGCGGGGATTTGCGCAGTTTCGGCAGGACAGCAATGTAAAGGGAGTGATATTCAACAATATCAATGCCATGACCTATCCGCTTCTGCGCGAGGTGGCGGAGCAGGCGGGCGTGAGGGCATACGGATATCTGGCAAAGGACGACACATGCGCGCTGGAGAGCCGCAATCTCGGGCTGGTGACTGCGCAGGAGGTCGAGGATATACTGAGCAGGATAGAGCGGCTGGGCAAGGCGGCGCAGGAGTCGGTGGACATCGACGGGCTGCTGGAGCTGGCAGCGTCGGCGCCGGAGATTGCTGTATA
>CAVJQN010000109.1:2394-5869 GCA_963651635.1 Agathobacter sp. | reverse complement strand
GGGATGGAGTGCGAACCCATGCCTTTTGAATATGCGGAGCGGGTGGGGGATGACAGTGCAGAGAGCTGCCATACCATGAAAAAGAAAAGCGCTCTGAATGTTGAAAACGCGGATGATGCGGATGATGCAGACGATGCAGACGACACAGACAATGTAGACGATAAAAATAATATATACGATATAGCCAATATGCATGGCGCTGAGACGACACGTGGGAACGACGGCATACACACGAGCGACGTTTATCAAAATCACATACAGCACAGACCGCGGATCGCCGTATCGCGTGACAAGGCATTCTGCTTCATGTACAGCGAGAACATCGAGCTGCTGGAGGAACTGGGCTGTGAGATAGCATATTTCAGCCCGCTTGCGGACGAGAGGCTCCCCGAGGGCATATCAGGACTGTATCTGTGCGGCGGATATCCCGAGCTGTATGCCAAGGAGCTCTCGGCCAATGCCTCCATGCTGGAGAGCGTGCGCACCGCGATAGAGGGCGGACTGCCGACGATAGCGGAGTGCGGCGGCTTCATGTATCTGCACGGCTCGATAGACGAGATACCGATGGCGGGAGTGATACACGGCGACAGCTTCAGGACGCATCATCTCCAGAGATTCGGATATACGAAGATCACCGCGGTGCATGACAATCTGCTCTGCGCGGCGGGCGAGAGCATACGGGCGCACGAGTTCCACTACTATGACAGCGAGGACAACGGCGAGGACTATATCGCCGAAAAGGCGTCCAACGGGAAGACATACAGGTGCTGCCACGCCACGGACACGATGTATGCGGGATATCCGCATATCTACCTGCCCGCCAATCGCAGATTTGCGGAGAATTTCGTGGATAAGGCTAGAGAGAGACAGATATGAAGTGGAGAGCGGCGGCGATCATCGCCGGATTTGTCATCGATATGATATGGGGGGATCCGAGAGGGATACCCCATATTGTCGTATATATGGGCAGGATGATAGCTGCGCTGGAGACGATGCTGCGGGATATCTTTCCCAAGAATGCGCAGGGCGAGAGCGCCGCAGGGACGGTGCTTGTGGTTCTCATGCTCATCTGGGCGGCATTTGTAGGCATCGTACTCAAGCTTCTGTATATGATAGCGCTGCCGCTGGGCTTCGCAGCGGAGGCGCTGGTATGCTGGCAGTGCGTGGCGGCAAGAGACCTGAAAAAGGAGAGCTTCGCCGTATATGACGAGCTGCAAAGGCACGATCTCGCCGGAGCACGCAAGGCGGTATCCATGATAGTCGGGCGCGATGTGGAGCGTCTGGACGAGGCGGGAGTGACGCGTGCGACCGTGGAGACCATCGCGGAAAATACATCCGACGGAGTGATAGCGCCGCTCTTTTATATGATGCTGCTGGGAGGCGCAGGCGGGTGCCTGTACAAGGCGGTCAATACCATGGACTCCATGGTCGGATATAAAAATGCAAAATATATCAATTTCGGGCGGACAGCGGCGAAGACCGATGATATATTTAATTTCATACCCGCGAGGCTGGCGGCGGTGCTGATGATAGCGGCGGCATATCTGGGCGGCTTTGACGGGGCGAAAGCAGTGGAGATATTCAGGCGCGACAGATACAAGCACGCAAGCCCCAACTCGGCGCAGACCGAGTCGGTATGCGCGGGAGCGCTGAAGATACGGCTGGCGGGAGACGCATGGTACTTCGGAGAGCTGCACAAAAAGGAGTTCATCGGCGATCCGATACGTCCGATAGAGACCGAGGATATCAAACGTGCGGCATCGCTGCTGGACGGCACATCCTATCTGATGATAGCGCTGATTGTGCTGATGAGGCTAATCGTGTAGATGGAGGCGCTCGTGCCGATGAAAGTGTGATGCATATGGCAGCAGGAGCGCAGTACAGCAGGAATGCCGACACAGCAACAGGAATACGCCACAGCAGCACAGGCAGGAAAAGGAACTGTATGCCGGCATGAAAGCACTACACATCATTACGGTGAAAGATATAAGCGTGACACTACATAGAGAGAGCGGGAGAAAAACATGGAGCGTTTCGAGCATGGCGGCAATATATATACAGGAGCGAAGATCACCTCTGACTTCTCCATCAACATCAACCCGCTGGGTATGCCGGAGGGCGTGAAGGAGGCGATAGCCGCCCACACGGACAGCTACGACATCTACCCCGACCCGCATTGCACGCAGCTGCGCGAGGAGCTGGCGGCGTACCTGACCGCACATATACAGACAGAGACGGCAGATACTTCCATGAGCAGTACGGGAAGCAGAAAGACGGCAGATACTTCCATGAGCAGTGCCGGAAGCAGAAAAACAGCAGCCGGGGACAATGCCGGAGCGAAAGCCGCGCCTGACATAGCCGCATCCACTGCCGCCCGCACGGTCATTACACCGGATATGCTGCTGTGCGGCAACGGTGCGGATGACCTTATATATCGTATGTGCTACGCACTCAGACCGCAGCACGTACTTGTGACCGCGCCCACCTTCTCCGAATACGAAAAGGCGGCGATGGCGGCGGGAGCGCAGGTCAGATATCACTATCTGAAGGAAGAGAACGGCTTTATCTTGACCGATGCGATACTTGATGATATCACGGACGATACAGATATAGTTTTTGTATGCACACCGAACAATCCCACCGGACGCACCGTGGATCGCGGTCTGATAAGGCGTATAGAGCGGCGGTGCCGGGAGTGCGATGCGTATCTGCTGCTGGACGAGTGCTTCATATGCTTCACGGACGTACCGAGCTGCAGAGATATGCTCTCCGAGTGCCCGAATATGGTTATACTGGACGCATTTACCAAGAGATATGCGGCGGCGGGGCTCAGGCTCGGCTTCATGCAGTCATCAAAAAAGCATCTGCTGAAATGCATATATGACGCAGGACCGTGCTGGAACGTCTCCACCCCGGCGCAGGTGGCGGGGATAGCGGCTCTGCGGGCGCAGGACTACCTGCCGGAGTCGGTGGAACATATAGAGCGCGAGCGCACATTTCTGACGGAACGGCTGCGCGTGCTGGGCATCACGGTCTATCCCTCGCAGGCGAACTACCTGCTGATAAGAACGCAGGTGCCGCTCTACGACCTGCTGCGAGAGCGCGGCATACTCATACGAGCCTGTGACAACTATATCGGACTGGACGGGACATATTTCCGCATATGCGTCAAGCACCGCGATGAGGAGCTGGCGCTGCTGGAGGCGATAGAGGAGGTAATGCATGGCTAGAGCGATCATGATACAGGGCACCATGTCCAATGCCGGCAAGAGCCTGATAGCTGCCGGTCTGTGCCGCGTGTTCCGGCAGGACGGATATAAGGTCGCGCCGTTTAAGAGCCAGAACATGGCTCTCAACTCCTTCATCACCGATGAGGGACTGGAGATGGGGCGCGCTCAGGTCGTGCAGGCGGAGGCATGCGGCGAGCAGCCGTCCGTCCTGATGAATCCGATACTGCTCAAGCCCACGACGGATG
>CAVJQN010000109.1:1363-2384 GCA_963651635.1 Agathobacter sp. | reverse complement strand
GATGTAGGCTCTCAGGTCATAGTGATGGGCGAGGTGCGCGGCAATATGAAAGCATCAGAGTACTTCGCCATGAAAACTCAGCTGTGGCCGGATATAGACCGCGCCTTTCATGCTCTCTCCGATACGCATGACATCGTAGTCATCGAGGGAGCGGGAAGTCCTGCTGAAATAAATCTTAAGAATGATGACATAGTGAACATGGGGGTAGCAAAGAGGTATAATGTACCTGTGCTGCTGGTCGGAGATATCGACAGAGGCGGAGTATTTGCACAGCTCTACGGCACCATCATGCTGCTGGAGGAGGACGAGAGGGCGCTGATAAAGGGAACGCTGATCAACAAGTTCCGAGGCGATCCCGAGATACTAAAGCCGGGTCTGGCGCAGCTTCAGGAGCTGACAGGCAAGCCGGTGGCGGGCGTTGTGCCCTATACTCATGCGGATATTGAGGACGAGGACAGCCTCTCGGAGAGGTTCTATCGGCGCAGGCAGGCGAGCATAGATATAGCCGTCATCAGACTGCCCAAGATATCGAACTTCACGGACTTCGCGGCGCTGGAGGCGACGAGCGGCATCGGCGTGAGATATGTCTCATCGGAGCGCGAGCTGGGTGATCCGGACTGCGTGATACTGCCCGGCACGAAGAATACGATAGCAGATCTGCTCTGGATGCGTCAGAACGGTCTGGAGGCGGCTATCAAGAAGCTCTACGTGAGGGGAAAGCTCATCATCGGCATATGCGGCGGCTATCAGATACTCGGCGACAGGATCGTAGATGCCTGCGGCGCGGAGGGCGGCGGCGAGGTGATCGGCATGGAGCTCCTGCCGATAGAGACATCCTTTGAGGAGGAGAAGCACCGAACCAGAGTCAGCGGAGTGGTGCTGGATGACGTGCCGCAGCCGTTTGGCGGTATCAACGTCGAGGGCTACGAGATACACATGGGGCGCTCCGAGCTGAAGCCGGGTGCACAGCCGCTTGTCCATTATGACAACGGAGTGACGGACGGGTGCTGCGCGGGCAATG
>CAVJQN010000109.1:0-1353 GCA_963651635.1 Agathobacter sp. | reverse complement strand
TTCTTTGACAGCATGGAGTGCCGCGAGGCGCTGCTGCGCAGGCTGTGCGAGATGAAGGGCATGGAGTATGACGATGCCGCGGTATTTGACTATGCGGCATACAAGGAGAAGCAGTACGATATCCTCGCGGATGCGATCCGTGAGAATGTCGATATGGATATGATATACAAAATGATGGGCATAGACCGCGGATGACTGCGACCGCGAACTGACCCGACACCGGAGGTAAGGTATGAAACTGAAGAAACTGGTAATTGCCGCAGCAGCGGCAGTCATGGCGGCGGGCATGGTCATGACATCTTATGCAGCAATAACTTTTGAAGACTGGTATTTCCTGAACTACGGATACTATCCGTCAGGGACTGAATCCGATTGGTACAATACATCAGTGTACAATGCATATCTCAACGAATATAACAACTACGATTACTATGACGATTATTACGATGATTACGATTATTACTATGACTACGATGATACATACAAGTACTATGCATATATATCAAATGCGTACTGGAGCAGCCGCACGGCGAAGTGGACGATAGAAGGCACAGCGTCCAAGTATCAGGTGAAGCTGTACAGAGACGACAAGTGCATCGCCACGCAGGATACCAAGTACAAGAACTATTCGTTCTCCTCATATATGGACAAGGCGGGCTGGTACTACTTCAAGGTCAAGGCATATAACAAGAATGCCAAGCTGTGGTCTGACTGGTATGAGTCGGATGAGAATTATTTCAGCGCTTACAGCACAACATCTACGACCAGCACCACCACGACGGCAGTAAGCAACACGGGCGGTCCGGGCTCTCAGTGGATACAGGCTACCGACGGAACAGGCAGATGGTGGTTCAAGCATGCCGACGGCGGATATACCAAGAGCGGATGGGAGTATATAGGCAACAAGTGGTACTACTTCGATGAGGTTGGCTGGATGAAGACGGGCTGGCTGCAGACGACGACAGGCATGTACTATCTGGGCGCTGACGGAGCGATGGTGACGGGCTATCAGGTCATAGACGGAGTAGGTCACAACTTCTCACCCGACGGAGCGATGATCTATTGATACAAGAGGACAGGAGAGGCATGGAGATAAAGCTGGAGCAGGTGCTCCCGATGGATATAGAGAGGCGGAGCTTTGAGATCATAGAATCGGAGCTGCCACATCCCATAGACCCGGAGCTGGCACCTATCATCAAAAGATGCATACATACATCGGCTGATTTTGATTATATTGACAATCTGTGCTTCTCCGAGGGTGTGCTGGAGAGAGCCAAGGCGGCGATCAAAAAGGGCGCGGTCATAGTGAGCGACACCACGATGGTGCAGTCCGGCATCAACAAGCGGGAGCTG
>CAVJQN010000108.1:0-5656 GCA_963651635.1 Agathobacter sp. | reverse complement strand
GCGTATGAGTCGTTCTATCACGGCTTCCTTTTGGCACTGCTGAGCACGTGCGCACAATGGAATGTGACATCAAATGCGGAGACGGGCAGGGGACGCAGTGATATACTGGTATGGCGCAAGGATCGCAAGGCGGGATTTGTCGTCGAGATCAAGGATGTCAGGGACGAGAGGCAGCTGGATGCGGCCTGCAATCAGGCTATGCGCCAGATACAGGAGAAGGACTACACAGCTCTGCTGCGCCGGTATGGTGTGAAGGAGATACATGAGTACGGCATCGCATTCTGCGATAAGCAGTGCAAGGCAGTTGTGAAGACAACAGACAGGTGACGAAGAGGAGATACATGATGAATATCATATTGCTTTCGGGAGGCTCGGGCAAGCGCCTGTGGCCGCTGTCCAACGAGGTCAGATCCAAACAGTTCATCAAGATGTTCAAGTCGGATCTGGGGTCATACGAGTCGATGCTGCAGCGGATGTACCGCGGTATACGCAAGGCGGAGCCGGACGCATTTATCACGGTCGCGACGTCCCGCAAGCAGGTGCCGTCCATCATCAACCAGATCGGCAGCGAGGTCAATATCTCGATAGAGCCGGAACGGCGGGACACATTTCCGGCGGTATTTCTGGCGGCGGCATATATGCACGACGTACTGAAGATGTCGGAGGACGAGACAGTCGTCGTATGTCCGGTTGATACATATGCCGAGGCCGACTATTTCAAGATGCTCAGGAAGGTCGCCGATCAGGCCGAAAAGCGCGAGGCCAACATCGTCCTGCTGGGCATCAATCCCACATATCCCAGCGACAAATACGGATATATCATACCGCAGAGCGCCAACGCGGTCGGCGGCGTCGACTTCTTCAAGGAGAAGCCCACGCGTGAGGAGGCGGCGGGATATATAGAGAATGGGGCGCTGTGGAATGCCGGCGTGTATGCATTTCAGATCAGCTATATCCTGCGGATGGCGCATGAGCTGATCAATTTCACCGACTACTACGATCTGTACAACAAGTTCACCATGCTGGCGGTGGACAATTTCGCGCATGCGATAGTCGAGAAGGAGCCGAGCCTGCAGGTGGTGCGCTTCAACGGCAAGTGGGAGGACGTAGGCACGTGGAATACTCTCTCGGACGTGGTCGAGGACAAGATACTCGGCAAGGGCATATTCGGCGAGGGATGCGAGGATGTAAATATCGTCAATGAGCTCGGCATACCGATACTGGCGATGGGGATAAAGGACGCGGTCATAGCGGCGAGCCCGGACGGCATACTGGTCACGGACAAGAATCTGTCGCGCAGGATCAAGCCGTATATCGAAAATATAGACAATCCGGTCATGTTCGCGGAAAAGTCATGGGGTGACTTCCGTATACTGGACTCGGGACATGACTCGCTCACAGCGAAGGTGACGATGAAGGCTGGAGAGAGCATGAACTACCACAGCCACAAGAATCGCGATGAAGTCTGGGTGATCACCAGCGGGCACGGAGTCACGATAGTCGACGGTATGGAGCAGCAGGTGAGCGCCGGAGATGTCATCACGATGCAGGCGGGATGTCGGCATGTGGTACAGGCAGAGACGGACTTGGAGCTCATCGAGGTGCAGCTGGGCAGGGATATCAATGCGGACGACAAGATGAGATATACGCTGGAGTGATATGGAGCTGAGAATAGCATGAACAAGCCATTTTTGATGAAGCCGTACGGCAAGAGCACGCTCTGGGGAGGCGACCGGCTCAACGAGGATTTCAATAAAAATATGAAGATTCATCCGCTCTCGGAGACATGGGAGTGCTCGACGCATCCGGCGGGTCCCAGCATAGTCGCCAGCGGCGAGATGAAGGGGATGAAGCTGCCGGACGTGATCAAGGCGCATCCGGAGTATATAGGATCGCATCCCAAGGGTGACGGCGATATACCGATACTTATAAAGCTCATCGATGCGAGGGAGACGCTGTCCGTACATGTGCATCCGTCGGACGAGTATGCATTTGTCTTTGAGAACGGACAGCTCGGCAAGACGGAGATGTGGTATATCATCGACGCGCAAAAGGGCGCGCAGGTCATGCTGGGCATGGAGCACAGCACGACGGCCGAGACGGTCAGAAAGGCTGTCGAGGACGGCACGATGGATAATCTGGTGCGCAAGGTGGACGCGCATCCGGATGATGTATTCATGATCAATTCCGGAACCGTACACGCGATAGGCGCGGGCTGTCTGCTGGCGGAGATACAGGAGAACTCGGATCTGACATACCGTCTGTACGATCACGACAGAGTGGACGCGCAGGGACATAAGCGTGAGCTGCACGTGGACAAGGCGCTGGCGGTAGCCAATCTGAACGCCGATGAGGATACGAGGCA
This sequence comes from Agathobacter sp., assembly GCA_963651635.1. Lineage (GTDB taxonomy): Bacteria > Bacillota > Clostridia > Lachnospirales > Lachnospiraceae > Darwinimomas. Next base: position 3,291 of record CAVJQN010000108.1, on the reverse strand, counting down.
GCCTATGCGTATACTTCGCTATACGCCGGGGTGCGCGCGGGAGCTGCTGGTGCGCAGCAAATATTTCGAGACGGAGCGTCTGCTGATCAATACGGAGCGCTGCCGCGAGATGGTGCCGTATCAGAGTGATTCGCTGAGCTTTCGCGTGCTGCTGTGCGTAGGCGGCTGCGGTGTGCTGTTCTTTGATGATGAGGCGCTCGCCTTCGTACGGGGCGACTGCATATTCGTGCCCGCCGATTCTACCGAGATCCGCATCCACGGCAGAGCACAGCTGCTGAGTGTAAGATGTTGAGCACTCGCGTTCTGGCGTCAGGTGTGATAACACCTGACACCAGATTACGGAGTGCCATGCGATAGCAGCCCACGATTGGCAAGCACGCAGTGCGCAGCCAGAGTGGCTAGCTGCGAACCGCTTACCGAGCTGCCATGCGATAGCCGTCCACGATTGCCGAGTGCAGCGCACGAAGGCAGAGTGGAAACGGCGAACCGCCAGATTACGAGCTGGCGACTAATGATTTAAAGGAGATATACCGTGAATAAATACGAAACATGGCGCGCCCGCGCCGTCCTAGATCCCGACCTCGCCGCGGAGTTGGTCGACATGGAGGGCGACGCACAGCGGATAGAGGATGCATTTTTCAGAGATCTGGAGTTCGGCACGGGCGGTCTGCGTGGAGTGATAGGCGCCGGCACGAACCGGATGAATGTCTATACCGTAGGCAAGGCATCGCAGGGGCTGGCAAATTATATACTGGCAGGTGGCGCGAATGGCTCAGATGAGACAACAGGCGCAGACAGGGCGGTCGGCAGCTCCGCAAAAAGCATCGCCATCAGCTACGACAGTCGCATCAAGTCAGACCTTTTCTCCAGAACGGCAGCGGGAGTCTTCGCCGCCAATGGCATCAGGGTATATATATACAGCGAGCTGATGCCTACGCCGTGCCTGTCCTACGCGGTCAGGGAGCTCGGCTGCGACGCCGGGATCATGGTGACCGCGTCCCACAATCCGAGCAAATACAACGGATACAAGGTATACGGCTCTGACGGCTGCCAGATCACGACAGAGGCAGCGGACGCCATCCTCGCGCAGATAGAGAGACTGGATGAGTTTGAGGACGTGAAGGGGCTGGACGGCTTTGATGAGGGCATCAGATCGGGCATGATCAGCTATATCCCGGGGAGCATCTACGACCGCTATACCAAGACAGTGCTTGCGACGAGCGTCCTCGGGGACGTGAAGGTCGACAGGGACGTCGCGATAGTCTACACTCCGCTGAACGGCACCGGACTGAAGCCTGTGACGCGCGCTCTGCGTGAGGCGGGATATTCAAATGTCACGCTCGTAGAGGAGCAGACCGCGCCGGACGGGCATTTCCCGACATGTCCCTATCCGAACCCGGAGATACATGAGGCTATGGCGCTCGGCATCGAGTATGCCAAGAAGGCGGACGCGGATATACTCATAGCGACGGATCCGGACTGCGACCGCTGCGGTATAGCGGTCAAGGACACCGACGGCTCGTATCGGCTCATGACGGGCAACGAGACGGGACTGCTGCTGGCAGACTACATATGCGCCAGAAGGCTCGCAAACGGCACCATGCCGGAGGCTCCCGTGATGGTCAAAACGATAGTGACGACCGATACGGCGGCGCAGATAGCGGAGCATTATCACGTGCGGACGATAGATGTGCTGACGGGCTTCAAGTTCATCGGCGAGCAGATAGGTCTGCTGGAGAGAGAGGGGCGCGAGAGCTCGTATATATTCGGCTTTGAGGAGAGCTACGGCTATCTGAGCGGCTCGTATGTGAGGGACAAGGACGGGGTCAATGCTGTCCTTCTGATATGCGAGATGTTTGCATACTACAGGTCGCTGGGACAGACGATACTGCAGCGGCTGGACGAGCTGTACATGCAGTACGGCTACCGGCTGAATACGCTGTATTCATATACATATGAGGGTGCGGCCGGATTTGCGAGGATGCAGAGCATCATGCAGGGACTGCGGGCAGAGCTGGCAGCGGGTGCCGTCACTGAGCTGGCGGGACGCAGAATCGAGCGCGTGCTGGACTATAGCGAGGGCATAGACGGTCTGCCGAAATCAGATGTGCTGAAGTTCATGATGGAGGGTAGAAGCTCAGTGGTCATCAGACCGTCCGGCACGGAGCCCAAACTCAAGGCATATGTATCCATATGCGCCGACACCAGAGAGCAGGCGGCAGCGGCGGAGACGCAGTGCAGGGTGCAGATAGATGCGTGGATGAAGTGAAGCAGCCGAATGGTTTGATCATGCAATATGATGGCAAGAAGGAGTGGCGGGATGATATCGGTTCTCATGAGCGTATACAAAAAGGAGAAGCCCGGGTATCTCGCACGTGCGCTGGACAGCATCGTGGCGCAGAGCGAGCAGCCGGATGAGATCGTCCTCGTTGAGGACGGTCCGCTGACTGCGGGGCTGATCGAGGTCATAGAGCGATATGAAGTGTTGTGCAATGGTGCGGGTGGTAAACAGAAACTTGAGGCTGCGAAAATATCCAATGGAGCATATAACAGCACGGGATATCCGACATTTCGCCGTGTGCGTCTGATGAGAAATCAGGGGCTCGGTACGGCGCTTGCGGCCGGTACGAAGGCATGCAGGGGCGATCTGATAGCGCGGATGGATACGGATGATATAGCCGCCAGAGACCGCCTGAGGCTTCAGAAGCGATATATGGAGGCGCATCCCGATATCAGCGCAGTCGGCGGAGACATCTGTGAGTTCACGGATGAGGCGGATTTACACAAGGCGCAGGCACAGGCAGCGGCATTGAAACAGACGATATTGAGAGATACAAATCTGCGCATCAAGCACATGCCAAGCGGTCATGAAGCACTGTACAGATACGGCAAGCTGCGCAACCCGCTCAACCACATGACCGTGATGCTGCGCAAGTCGGATATCGAGGCCGTGGGCGGATATCGTAAGCGCCCGCTGCTGGAGGACTACGATCTCTGGAGCAGATTGCTGGCAGGCGGGTACAGGATAGACAATATCCCGGAAATACTGGTATATGCGAGAGTCGGCGAGGGCTTTTCAGATAAGCGCGGCGGGCTGCGATATTTCATGGAGTATGCGTCGCTGCGGCGGATGCAGCTGCGCATAGGATATCTGCACGGATGGGAATATCTGATTGCGATGGCAGCTACGGCGGCGATGACGCTGGTACCTGCGCGGGTACGCGGTGAGATATACGGATGGCTCAGGGGATAATATGATACCAGGGTAAAAAAGTCCAAATCGACGACGCA
>CAVJQN010000107.1:0-2219 GCA_963651635.1 Agathobacter sp. | reverse complement strand
GCTGGAGATGCAGACGGAGGATCTCAGACAGGCCGCGGCAGATGCGATAATCCGCGTAAAGCAGGCGGCGCTGGATGCGATCATGTCGAAGGCAGTCAGCGCACAGGATATGCAGGACGCGATCAACCGGCAGGCGCAGCTCAAAGCACTGAAAATCATGCTTTAGCATATGCGGCTTCATGCCCGAACACAGCGACATGCAGGAAATCAGGAGTAAGGCTGTATCCGGGTTACATGAGTCAGCTCAAAAGATAAACAGAACGTAAAGTGAACACAGTAAGATTATCAAAAAGATTGCAGACGGCGGCCGATATGGTAAGACGCGGCAGCCGTCTGGCGGATATAGGCACAGATCACGGCTGGGTGCCGATATATCTGGCGCAGACGGGAGATATCCCGTCTGCACTGGCTATGGATATAGGACGCGGTCCTCTGGCACGTGCGCAGGAGCATATCCGGCAGTACGGGATGGAGACCCGGATAGAGTGCAGGCTGTCTGACGGTCTGGACGCATATAGACAAGGCGAGTGCGACAGCATATTGATCGCGGGCATGGGCGGAGAGCTTATCATCAATATACTGGAGCGCGGGCGCGATAAGCTGAACGACGGGATGCAGCTAGTGCTCTCGCCGCATACGCATGTCGAGCTGGTGAGAGAATATCTTGACAGAGCAGGCTATATCCTGACAGATGAGATATGTATATGTGACGATGGCAAGTACTACTTTTTTCTGGATGCGCGCGTGATGAAGCCGGATCAGCCACCGACAAAAACGGATAGCTCCACCGATGCGGACACAGATATGTTAGCAAATAGATGCACAGGCATACATATGGTTGATGCATCCAGACATTCGTATGTGATAAGCCGTCTCCTGACAGAAAAAAAGGATCCTGTATACAGGAACTACCTGACGGAGCAGACAGAGAAGTATGCGCGTCTCCTTGAAAGAGAAGGCATAGGCGAAGCACGCAGCCGCGAGCTCAAGGAGCTGATAACGATATATAGCACGGAGACAGCACGCTGCATCTGAAGAGAAATGTCAGGAGCAGAAATCCGATAGATAAAGATGCATACGCCGGGAGTTGTGAGGCGAGATGAAAGGAGCCGCTATGACCTGCAGAGAGATATATGACGAGTTGATGAAGATCATGCCGCTGGAGCTGGCGATGGAATGGGACAATCCGGGATTTCTGGAGGGTCGCCGGGACAAGGAGGCGGATAAGATACTGGTGACGCTTGATCTGACAGAGATGGCGGCTGACCGTGCAGCGGCAGAGGGCTACGATCTGATCATATCTCATCATCCCAAGATCTGGAACAAGCTAAGCAGCATCACTTGGGATGATAATGTCGAGCGGATCATGATGAAGCTGATACGCAGCGATATCAGCTATATGGCGATGCATACGAACTATGATGTAGCTGACGGATGCATGGCGGATGTCAGCGCGAGCCTGCTGCGTCTGGCAGGAACGGAGCCGCTGGAGACGACCGGATTACAGAACGGTCACGAGGTGGGTATAGGCAAGGTCGGGATGCTTCCGGAGGCCATGACAGCACGGGAGATTGCGGTATATGTGAAGAAATGTCTGAATCTGGATCATGTGCTGCTGTACGGAGAGGATGTCTTTGACAAGACACAGCGGATAGCAGTTTCGCCCGGGAGCGGGAGAGGTATGTATCGTCATGCACTTGAAAAGTCCGTAAAGGTGCTGGTGACGGGAGATATCACACATTCCGAGGCGGTGGATATAGTCGAGTCAGGTATCTGCGTCATAGATGCAGGTCATCATGGTACGGAGAAATGCTTTGTGGACGACATGATAGGCAAGCTGCGCGGTATCTGTCCGCCGGAGACGGTGATAGAGGCTGAGACACGCACATATGAGAGAAAGGTAGTGTGAGAAAAGCCCGCGATCTGTAACCAAACAAGTCAGGATGTGCTATAATCCATAGCTGAAGAGATGAGTAGGACAGGCGGTCGCTGCCGGCATGACCGGCAGAGGAAAGTCCGGGCTTCACAGGGCAGGATGCCGGATAACATCCGGTGGAGGCGACTCCAAGGCCAGTGCAACAGAAATAAACCGCCTGATGCATATCAGGTAAGGGTGGAAAGGCAGTGTAAGAGACTACCGCGGGCGTGGCAACACTCCCGGCTCTGTAAACCCCATCCGAAGCAAGACCAAGACAGAACCTATGGGCGGCCCGTTCAGG
>CAVJQN010000106.1:0-9903 GCA_963651635.1 Agathobacter sp. | reverse complement strand
CACTTGTCAATCACGGGCTGCTATCGCATGGCACCTCCTAAACCGTCCTCACTTCGCCTGCGGCTCGTGACGACGGAACTCGGTGCTCAATTCTTTCACATTTTGCATATTTTAACAAGTGACAAGCGCCTGTCAAAGTCTTAAAATCTGTGAATATGTATACATCATTCAAGCAAATCGAAGAGGCCGTCATCTCCTCCGGCATCAAAAAGCGCCTTGCGCTGGCTGCCAGTGCGGATGACGTCACTCTGGAATCAGTGGTTGAGGCTCGCCGCAGAGGCATCATAGAGGCACAGCTCATCGGAGACAAGGATCAGACTGCCGGGATATTGAAGGAGCTCGGCGAGGATCCGGATCTGTATATGATCATCCATGAGCCCGACCCGGTCAAGGCGGCACATATCGCCTGCGGGCGCGTCAAGGACGGCGACGCGGATATGCCCATGAAGGGACTCATGCAGTCGGCAGACTACCTTCGAGCCATACTTGACAGAAGCTACGGCTTCATCCCCGACAGAGGCATGCTGACCGAGGCGACCATCTTTGAATACGGCGGCAGACTCATCACCGCCACAGACTGCGCCGTCGTCATCAGTCCCGATTACAATGAAAAGCTGAAGATACTGAGCAATGCAGTCTCATTCTGCCATTCGCTCAGCATCGACACTCCCAAGGTCGCTGTCATCACTCCGGTCGAGACGGTCAATCCCAAGATACCGTCCACCGTGGACGCGGCTATGCTCGCCATGGCCTATAAGCGCGGCCAGATCAAGGGCTGCATCGTGGACGGGCCTCTGGCTCTGGACAATGCGATCTCTGCCGAGGCGGCACACCACAAGAGCATCGTCAGCGACGTGGCGGGATATGCCGATATCCTCCTGCTGCACGATCTGGACTCTGGCAATCTCATGCTCAAGGCGATCATCTACATGATGAATACAGTATCTTCCAGCAATATGATCGGAGCGAATATCCCCGTGGTCATGACATCACGATCCGATACGCCCGTCAATAAATACAACTCGATACTCACCGCCGTCGCGCGCATCATGTAGCGTAAAGGAGGACAGCGCCCATGGCTTACAAGATACTGGTTATCAACCCAGGCTCCACATCCACCAAAATCAGTCTCTTTGAGGATGATGTCAATGTCTTTACGGAGAGCCTGTTTCACGACGCGCCGGAGCTGTTAAAGTTCCCGACAGTCAATGACCAGCTGCCCTTCCGCAAGCAGGTCATCCTTGATTTCTTAAAGGAGCACGGCGTTGATCCGTCACAGATAGACGTATTTGTCGGAAGGGGCGGCAGCGCGTACTCTCAGCCGTCGGGCGTCACCGTCATCGACGACAGGCTGATGGCTGATACGACCGCCGGTGTAGGCGGGAGCGATCATCCTGCCAAGCTCGGTGTCATGCTTGCCTATGAGCTGTGCAAGCAGTACGGCGGACAGATGTACACTCTCAATCCCACCAATGTGGACGAGCTGTGTGACGAGGCAAGACCCACGGGTATCAGGGGAGTATACAGGAGAGCGCAGACCCATGTGCTCAATCAGAAGGCTATCGCGCAGATACATGCCGAAAAGCTGGGCAGGAAGTACGAAGACTGCAGCTTCATCGTATCTCATATCGACGGCGGCATCACGATCACGGCACATGAAAAGGGACGCATGATAGACAGCACCGAGGGTGCGGGAGGAGACGGACCCTTTACGCCGACCAGACTCGGCAGCATACCTCTGCTGGAGATCTGTCAGTATCTCGAGGAGGGACATACCACGCAGGAGCTGCGCGTCATGCTCTCCCGCGCAGGCGGCTTCGTGAGCCACTTCGGCACATCCAACTCAGATACCGTGCATCAGATGATGGACGGAGGCGACAAATACGCCGCTCTGATATGGCATACCATGTGCTATCAGCTCTGCAAATGCATCGGAGAGATGGCAGCCGTCCTCAAGGGTCATGTAGACGGGATACTGCTCACAGGCGGACTGGTTAGATTCCCCGATCTGGTAGAATATGTCAGCGATCACTGCGGCTGGATAGCGCCTATCAGCGCATATCCCGGCGAGGTGGAGCAGGAGGCGATGGCAGGCGCCGTCCTTGAGGTGCTCCACGGTCATGCGCAGGCGCGTATCTACACCGGCAAGCCGGTATTCACCGACTTTTCCTACGCGCCGCACGTGGATTTATAATGCTGCACATATCTATGTTCTCCTAGGATATGTCAATACTTTGAGTTCGTATATCTGCAAATTCAAGGTCGGAGGTGCTCAGTCACACCTGAGCGCCTCCGACCTTTATTATGTCAGGCTCAAAAAACTGCTTTTTACAACTGAATCTGAATCGATGCAGTAGGCACTCTCGCATTTCTCTATACATGCGCTGTGTCCTTAGCTGTGCGTCCGTATCTCCTCGCAGTATGCGACGGGTGCGCGTGCACGCCGTTCTCATGGCACTCCCTGCATATGCGGAACTGATAGGTCGCCGGGAGCACCTTGCCGCAGTATTTGCATTTCTTCAGATAGTTCTTGCGGTCTCTGATGAGAAGCTCGTTGATCCTGCGGCACAGCTCCAGCTTCTCGTCCATGCGATCCTCCTCGCGTCCGACACGGCGAAGCATCTGATGTCGTATATCAAGCTCCTTGTAGCGTCTCTCGCACTCCTCCAGCTTGTCCGTACCACTCAGCGGCTCCGGGAGCTCCTGCTCATCGATGATCGCACGGCAGCACAGATACCAGTAGTAGACCAGATCCTCATTGTCCGCGTCTATCGGACACGTGATAAAGCCGTATACAAGATGCCGATCCAGCTTCTGCGCCTCCGGTCCCAGATATTTCAGCAGTCTTATGGACTCGGACATATCCGCCCGTGCAAAGCCGTCCACCTCCGGGAGCCTGTTCCACTCGTCAAGGAGCTTCTCCAGACTGTAATCAGTATCAAGCGCCTCCTCGGGAAACGGCAGCGTCAGGCGCTTTTCCTGCCTGACCTCCGAGCCCAGCGCCGACTTTATCAGCTGCGGGTTGTCCATGGTGAGCACCTCACCCATGTCATATATGCCGTATCTGCCCGCACGTCCGGCTATCTGCTTGATCTCGGCGGTATTTAAGTCTCTTGCCTGAGTTCCGTCGAACTTCCTCGTCTCGCAGAATATGATGCGCCTGATCGGCAGCGACATACCCATCCCGATGGCATCTGTCGCTACCACTACGCTCGTCTCGCCCGCGGTAAATCTGCGCACCTCCTCGCGTCTTGATACCGGGGGCAATGCTCCGTATATGACGCTCGCCTTGATGCCGTGTCCCTCCAGCTCCGCCGCTACCGAAAGGACAGATCTTCTGGAAAATACTATAAGAGCATCTCCCGGCTTGGCAAATGCCAGGCTCCGAAACATCCCCGCGTACTTGAGGGGCGCGAGGCGCTTATGCTCCACGACTTCATAGGGCGCACCGAAGCTGTCCAGTATCTCACAGATGAGATTTCTCGCCTCAGGCGCGAGGCAGATATGTACCTCTCTTGCATCCACGCAGAATATGGCGCGCACCCAGCGATCCCCCCTGAAGCTGTCCGTGATCATCTGCGCCTCGTCTATGACCACCACGTCATAGTGTCTGGAGTAGTCGCACAGCTCTATCGTCGATGCCGTATGCTCCGCTCCCTCCACTATGATGGCCTCCTCTCCGGTGAGGAGACTGCATCTGCAGAAGTTCTCATTGAGCTTATCATACATTTCAAGCGCCAGCAGCCTGAGCGGTCCCAGATACTGACCGCTGGGAGCGTCGCACAGCGCCTGCACCGACTGATAGGTCTTGCCGCTGTTGGTCGGACCGACATGAAGTATGAAGCTGCGCTCCATCTCCTCCGCGCGCTGGCGGAGCTGCTCCACGTCAAATTCTTTCAGATAGCTCCTGACCTCGGATTTCTTCTCATCTCTGCGCGCTCGCCGCTGCCCTGCCTTCGCTATCGCATCCGCCAGACCCGGGGTGCTCAGTGCCTCATCGACCTGCTCCTGCGTCCATACGCGCGTCACATGTCCCGATGTGTTTGTCCGAAAGCGCGGCTCCGGCATATATTTGCTGAGCATCGCCTTGGATATGCCCCACTTGCTCCGCAGCGCACCCTCGCTGTAATATCTCTGATTCTTCGCCACTGTCTAGCGCACCTGCCCTTCGCCCTCGATCACATACTTATACGAGCACAGCTCGCGCAGCCCCATAGGACCGCGGGCATGGAGCTTCTGGGTCGATATACCCATCTCACAGCCCAGTCCGAACTCTCCCCCGTCGGTAAATCTCGTAGATACATTGACATATACCGCTGCGGAGTCTACCAGTCGTTCAAATCTCGCCGCACTCTCCTTATTCTCTGTCACTATCGCGTCGGAGTGCCCTGTAGAGTGCGCATTGATATGCGCTATCGCATCCTCCGGACTGTCTACCACCCCGACCGCGAGTATATAGTCATTGAACTCCGTATCAAAGTCCTCCGGTCCGGCGGGCGTACCGGGTATGATCTCCCGCGCCGCCGTATCCAGCCGCAGCTCTACGGGCGTCTGTCCCGCCGCCGCGCGCGCGTCCACCAACAGCTCCCTCAGCCTCGGCAGAAACTCCCCCGCGATATCTCTGTGCACGAGGCAGACCTCCTCCGAGTTGCAGACGGAGGGGCGGCTGCATCTGGCATTTTCGATGATCCGCAGTGCCATATCCTGATCCGCCGACGCATCGACATATACATGACAGATCCCCGTTCCCGTCTCTATGACAGGCACGGTCGCCTGCTCCACGCATGCCGATATCAGCCCCTTGCCTCCGCGCGGGATCAGCAGATCTACGATGCCGCGTGCCGTCATCAGCTCTTTTGATGACTCTCTGGACGTATCCTCTATCAGCACGAGTATATCCGGATCCATGCCTGCCTGCTCTATCGCTGCCCGCAGTGCGACAACTATCGCCTGTGCGCTCCTGTGTGCCTCCTTGCCGCATCTGAGCACGCAGGATGAACCCGCCTTGATGGCAAGAGCCGCCGCGTCCGAGGTCACATTGGGTCTGCTCTCATAAATGATAGCTATCACTCCCATAGGCACGGAGAGCTTGCGTATCCTGATGCCGTTGGGTCTGGTGATATATTCCAGCTCTGTGCCTACGGGATCGGGCAATGCAGCCGCCTGACGTATGCCGTCAGCCATGCCGTCTATGCGCTCCGGCGTGAGCTTCAGCCTGTCGAGCATCACGTCCGGGATATGTCCCTTTGCCGCCTGCATATCCAGCTCGTTTGCTTCAAGTATCGTCTCCTGCTCCTGCGTCAGTCTGTCCGCCATACGCATCAGCAGAGCATTTTTCGTATCGGTATCTGCGCCCGCTATCGTCTCTCGGGCAGCTCGCGCCGCCATGATAAGCTCATGTGTAGTCATGCTTTCCTCTTTCCCGCCTTGAAATACGTCCCGACGCTCCTGCCCTCGACGACATCGTAGAGCATCTGCGGCTCCGAGCCGTTCATGATGATCATATCGCAGCCTGCCTCCATGACCATCTCAGCCGCGTGTATCTTCGTGATCATGCCGCCCGTGCCCTGCTTGCTGTTGGAGTCTCCGGCTATCGCGCGGATGCTGTCATCTATCACATCCACGGTACGTATCAGCTCCGCGCTCGGATCTACATGGGGATCTGCCGTATACAGACCGTCGATATCAGAGAGCAGTATCAGCAGATCCGCGCTGATATTGATCGCTACTATGGCCGCCAGCGTGTCATTATCCCCGACCTTGATCTCGTGCGTCACGATGGTGTCATTTTCGTTGATCACGGGCAATACACCCAGCTCCAGCAGTCTCGTCATCGTGTTGTGGAAGTTGAGATTTCTGTCCTCATGCTTCACATCGTCTCCGGTCAGCAGTATCTGTGCTATCGTATGATTGTGCCGCGAGAACATCTGATCGTACTCATACATCAGCTCGCACTGCCCGACTGCCGCCGCCGCCTGCTTTGTGGGTATATCCTCCGGCTTTTGCATCAGATTGAGCTTGCCCACGCCCAGTCCGATGGCGCCCGACGAGACCAGTATGATCTCATGACCTGCATTTTTCAGGTCGGAGAGCACCTTGACGAATTCCTCTATCAGTCGTATGTTCAGCCGCCCCGTCCGATGTGCCAGCGTTGCGGTGCCGATCTTTACTACTATGCGCATTATCTGCCTCCCCTGCTCATCTCTATCGTCCTGTCATATGCCGCGCAGACCGCCTCGATGACCGCTGCGCGAAATGCCGCGTCCTCCAGCGCCTGTACTCCCGCTATCGTGGTGCCCCCCGGCGAGCATACCGCGTCCTTGAGCTGCTCGGGATGCAGACCCGACGTCCGCACCATAGCCGCCGCACCCTCGACCATCGCCGCCGCATAGGTGATCGCCTTGTCCCGCGGCAGACCGCATCTGACCGCTCCGTCCGCCAGCGAGTTGATAAACATATATGCATATGCCGGTCCGCAGCCCGTCACCGCGCTCGCCGCGTCTATCAGTCTCTCCGCTATCGGATCGACTGTTCCGGCAGGCGCCATCAGCTGTTCAAATGCCGCTATATCCTCATCGTTCACGCCCTGCGAGCAGTACTCTACCACGCCCTTGCCGATAGATGCCGGAGTGTTCGGCATGATCCTGATGACAGGATAATCTCCGCCCGCCATCTTCCTGAACGCCTCGCAGGATATGCCTGCCGCCATGGTCACGAGGATAAACCTGTCCTTTCTGTCCGCCAGTATCGGCGCCAGCTCGCCCAGCACCTCCGGGAGCACCTGCGGCTTGACCGCAAAAAATATCAGGTCGCAGGATCTGGCTATATCGTCATTGTCCGTGACCGCCAGCACCGGTCCGCCCTCGCTGCGCTCTATCTCGCGGAGCCTCTCAGCTGTCTGCTCCGCCTTCTGCGGTCTCCTGTTGGACAGACGGAGTACCTTGACCTGTCCCGATCTGTATATAGCCTCGGCTACCGCGCTGCCCATATGACCCGTGCCTATCATCCCCGCTATCTTGAACATAGTCTCCTCCTTCTGCGCCTAGACGCATCTGTACAATAGTGACGATATGACGTTGGAACCTTCCTTGTGCAAGTGAGCTTGCACCGGAGGCTATGACCTTGAACCCTTGTATCTGCACATTTTACCACGCGCAAAGAGCAGCGTCACGCACTACATAACGCTGCTCTTTGTCTCTTTGTCTTGCTCTTTGTCCCGCTGACGGTTCGTACTGTCAGCTCACCGTCACGGTGATGGCGTCGGCCATGGCCTCCTCTGTCAGCTCATTGCCTATGCCCGGAAGATCCGGCACGTCATAGATGCCGTTTTTCGGCATATGGTCGTATTTGCACAGTGCACGTATATCCTGCTTGAGGGCTCCCTCATGCAGTTCGTGTATGATGAAATTAGGTATCGCTGCCTCAAGCTGCAGTGTAGCGGCTGTTGCTATCGGGCCTCCGCACACATGAACCTGAACCGTAGCATCGTAAATGTTGGCCAGATCCGCGATCTTCTTGACCTCGGAGAAGCCTCCTGCCACGCACAGATCCGGCTGTGCCACCTGCAGTGCTCTTTGCTCGAAAAATTCATGGAAGCCCCACCTTGTCGTGATTCTCTCTCCGGACGCGATAGGTATATTCAGCTTGTCATGTATCTCCTTCATGCAGCCTACATTTACGGGATCCGTCGGCTCCTCCAGATAGTAGATGCCCAGCTCCTCCAGACAGCTTCCCACCTGAATAGCCGTCGTCATATCCGTATTTGCGTGAAGCTCAAGTATGATGTCCAGCGCATCGCCTCCGACATCTCTCATGGCCTTCACACGATTATATGCCATCTTCAGCGTCTCATTGGACAGGGAGCCCTTCACACGGTAGTTAGGATCCGGCCTCGGCTGGCGTATATGCTTGCCGTCCGGTCTCACCAGAAGCGGATCCACCTTGACAGCAGTATATCCCTGCGCCATAGCCTTTCTCGTCGCCTCGGCATATGCCTCCGGCTCTACGATCAGCCGATGCTCTGTATCCCAGTCAAACTGCAGCTGGCTGGCATATGCACGCAGCTGCGGATTGGTCTTGCCGCCCAGCAGCTGATATACGGGAACTCCCAGCGCCTTGCCCTTGATATCCCATACCGCGATATCCAGTCCGCTCACCGCAGCCTGAAATATCACGCCGCCGCCGTCTCTGGACTCACCCCAGAATGTAGAGCGCTTGAACATCTCCCAGATGGACTCGGTCTGCATCGGATCCCATCCGATCAGCAGCTGCCCGAGATCTTTGGCCATGCCGATACCTGCATTCTTGCTCTTGCCGTACGCAAGTCCGATCTCTCCGAAGCCCGAGATACCTTCATCGGTGTCCACACGCACAAATATCGGATCAAGCAGCGGATTGTTCGTATGACAGTCGTAGATATTGACTCTTGTGATCTTCATATGCCTCTCCTTCTTTAATTTTACGCATCCGTACCTCCGACTGACCCCTTAGCCGGGTGCCAGATGCCTTTATCATGCACGATGCTCTGTATTTTTACTATAAACGTTCGACCTACTGTTTTATATTATGAACATTATTACTAAATGTTAGGCTTATGTCTAACTATGTGGTATCATGATACAGGAGTCGGAAGGTTGCGTCCAAGGAGGCCATCATGAATTTCTTACAGCTCAGGTACTTTCAGGCAGTCGCGCGCTCTGAGCACCTCACCAAAACTGCCGACGCGCTAATGATCTCCCGTCCCTCACTGAGCGCGTCCATCTCTCATCTGGAGAAAGAGCTGGGCGTGACGCTGTTTGATCGCGTGGGTCGCGGAATCGTACTTAATGAAAACGGAAGAGCATTTCTTGAATATACCAATCGGATACTGGAAACGCTGGATCTTGCTCTTGATGATATGTCTGTCAGAGCCGGACGTCAAAGATACAGCATCAGGATAGCTATCACAAGCACGCCCATCTATCATGAGTTTCTGGAGCGGTACAAGGCCTCTCATCCCTCGATTGACTTCCGATATCAGGAAATATCCGTTCAGCGTGTACTGCATCCGCCTGAAGTTCTTGATTTTGACTACTTTCTCGGCGCGGACAGGGATATCGACCCGACTTTTTTCGAGTACACGCCCATACGCCCTGCCGAGCATCCCTATATAGTCATGGGAAGCCGTCACCCTCTGGCCGGTCGTTCGTCTATCGATTTCAGAGAGCTTCGTGACGAGACATTTCTCTCACCGGGGCACTATAACGACTCGGGCGATAAGTGGATCATGGATCTGTGCAGCCTTTCCGGCTTCAAGCCCAAAAGGATCATGGAATACGACTATTTCTTCCGCGGAAAGGCTCTCTCTGACTGCCTCGGCGTCTGCGTGACGACAGACTACGGCATGAAGACCGGATTCGTCCTGAATGATGCCATCGTCGGTATTCCTGTCACCTATCCGCAGATCACTCGGACGCAATGCATAGCATGGAGACGCGGTATGCAGGAGAGCTCCACACTTCTGGACTTTAAGAATGAGCTGATCTCGTTTTTCTCGAAGCACTAGACGCCGATTCCTCCCGTGAAAGGAGCATCTGCGCCAGATATACCTGATGTGCGATGGTGACAGCTGTCTTTTTAAGCAGCTCCTGCTCAGACGTCTGCCCGGCATCGGACACATATACATCTCCCGTCACTGCCGGGGCTGCCTCTCCGGCAGGTACCCGCGCTGTTTGCGGTATCTGACTGCTATTCCCGCCCTCTGATATGCCGAACACATCTCTGAGAGCCGATTTCAGTTCACGGCGGAAATACTCATATGCGCTCTCACATGAGCAGTACTCTCTCTGCATGGATATAAGCCTTTGCAGATTTTCCAGCGACAGGCATGTCTTTGCCGCCGCTATAAAGAACAGGTATGCTATC
>CAVJQN010000105.1:0-6147 GCA_963651635.1 Agathobacter sp. | reverse complement strand
CACTTCTGAACAAACTCAACTGCTCCGGGCAGAGCCGTGCAGGAATCGCTCATGACAAATCTCGCAAAGGCCGCATTGTTATAGTCGCCGTCATTTCCCACAATATCCGCAGTATAATTCGCTCCGTCTACGAGAGTATCATCAATATCGCTGACTATGGCTACCCGCACACCGTTATGAAACATACGCTTATTTCCGTCTGAGTCATTTTTTATAATCCACTCAGTATTGTCTGTATCCTCACACATGGCCACCATTTCATCCACGTATTTTTCGGCAATTGCATAGCCCTGCATCATAAGGCACTGACTCTCTGCTGAAAGCTGCCATGCAAGTCCGCTGCCCAGAAAATCATATGCGGGATTCGGAGATATCGCAACTTCCCCGCTGTCGGCTGCCGCTGCCTGCTGCTGCTCGATATTGCTTACGCTGCTTGCACCGACCCGTTTGCCGCTGTCATATGCAAATATGATCAATCCGCAGATAACTATCATAGCCAGCACGGCAGATGCAATATTTTTCAGCTTGTTCTTATTCATGTCTGTGCCTCTCTTGTATAATCATTGTGCAGGGAGATTATAACTCATCAGGTCAGAACTCCCAAGAAATTTTACGGCGGACTGATCCTGACGACACTTTTTTTCTGTATATGGCGGCTGCGTCCGCGAATTGGTACAATGAATGCCGTATAAATGGAATTAGGCGTCAGGACTTGAAAACCGAAACTCAGATATTACGGAGAGACGCGGCAGGGAGAATGCCCGGGAGGGAGATGCATGGACAAAAGAGAGCTGAGAGCGATACTGCGCGAGAGGTCGGCGAGCCTGCCGGAGGAGTATATCGAAAGTGCGGGCAGAGCAATAGCTGCAAATGTAGAAGGCAGTGAGCTGTATGAGGATGCGCACAGGATATTTATATATGTGAGTATGCCGCGCGAGCCAAGGACGGATGAGATCATAGAGGACGCGCTGCGCAGGGGCAGACAGGTATATGTGCCGCGCTGCATCAAGGGACCGGAGCATCTGATGGAGGGCGTCCGGATCAACTCGCTTGACGATCTGGAAGCAGGCTTCTACGGGATACGCGAGCCGCGCAGGTGTGAGAAAGCTGCGAACGAGGAAATATGCGCTCCCGAGGAGCTTGATCTGGCGATCATACCGTGCATATCTGCATGGACGGACGGCAGTCGGCTGGGGCACGGCGCAGGCTACTACGACCGCTTTCTGGCGCATTGCACATGCCCCAAGATGATACTGTGCTTTGAGAAGATGCTGGATCCACGCATCAAGATGGACGAGCATGATATCTATATGGATATATTGGTGACGGAGGGAGACGCAGAGATATGTCATACAGATTTATATTCGGACCGAGCCGGAGCGGGAAAACATACAGTGCATATACGGAATGTATAGAGAGATCCCTGCGGGGCGGACATTATATAGTGCTGGTGCCGGAGCAGGCATCCACCGAGGCTGAAAAGCAGATCGTGCGTCTGCATCCCGACCATGCGACAGATAATATCGAGGTGCTGAGCTTCAATCGGCTGGCATATCGTATATTTGAGGAGCTGGGCATCAAAAATCCGGAGGTCATCGACGACATCACGAAGGCGATGATCCTTCGCCGCGTCGCGGCAGATCATAAAAAGGAGCTGAAGATCTGGAGCAGGAGCTTTGAACGTACAGGTTTTGTAGACAATCTCAAGTCCATGATATCAGAGCTGTATCAGTACGGCATCACTCCGGAGCAGCTTCGCAGGGCATGCGAGCGCGATGCGGGAGATATACGCGGCGATGCAGAGGCGGAAGGCGGCGAGGACGCAGGAGAGGGCGATGGCAGCGCGGATGCGATACGGGGCGCGCTCGGCTACAAGCTCCATGACCTGAGCGTGATATATGAGGCATTTTCCGGGTTCATCAGAGACAGATATATCACTCTGGAGGAGATCCCGGACGTGCTGGCGAGAAATATCCATAAGAGCGCCGTCATCAGAGACAGCGTGATAGTGCTGGACGGCTTCACCGGCTTTACGCCTATCCAGTACCGCATCATAGAGAATCTGCTGGCATATGCCCGCGAGGTTGTATGTACGGTGACATGGGGCGAGGGCGACAGCCTCTTTCGGATGAGCCGCGAGATGCATACAAGGATATGCGAGCTGGCAGAGAAAAATCAGGTGATGCACGGCACAGACAGCTATATGGGGGCGAGGGGCCTCTGCGCGGCGGATGCAGACGGGCACACATCAGGCAAGGCTGCGGTCAATCCGGACATCGCATATCTCGAACAGCACTTCCTGAGATTTGACGATACGGATGCAGACAGCAAAAAGGGTCGTATCGGGCATGACGGAATCAGGATCATCAAGGCATCGACTATGGTTCAGGAGGTCGAGGCTGTCGTCTGCGACATAGAGCGGCTCGTGAAGCTGGAGGGAGAAAGATATCGTCATATCGCCATCATATGCGGCAATATATCCGACTATCAGGAGATACTGTCACGCACTCTGACAAGATCCGGTATGCCCTACTATATGGATCACAAGCTGGAGACCAAGGACAATCCGCTGACAGCGATGATAGCGGGAGCGCTCGGATGCGTCAGCGAGGATTATTCATATGATCAGATCATGACATATCTCAGAACCGGGCTGGTCACGGATGACAGATACATGATAGATGTGCTCGACAACTATATGTATGTCACGGGCAGACGCGGATATAAGAGGATGTCTCAGGAGTGGACATATCTGCCGAGAGAGGTGAGCGGAGTCGGGCTTGACGACATAAACCGCTTCCGAGAGGAGATAATGACGGATATTGAGCCTCTGCGGACGATTTACAGCGGCGGGACTGCATGCGTGAAGGACGCCATACAGTGTATCAAGGATCTTCTCATCAGGCATGAGACACAGAGAAAGCTGTCGGAGATGGCGGACGCCTTTGCCGGCAGGGGAGATGCGGCCAAGGCGCGGGAGTATGCGAAGGTCTACGATGAGACCGACAGGGTGCTGACGAGAGTGGCGGAACTCATAGGCGACGACCTTATGAAATGCAGGGATCTGGCCGCGGTGCTGAGAGCCGGGATAGATCAGATCAGGGTGGGCATGATACCGAGCTCGGCAGATACCGTAGTGGTGGGCGATATCACGAGAACCAGACTGGAAGATATCAGATATCTGTACGTGCTGGGCGTCAACGAGGGAGTGATACCGCAGCAGTCGGGAACATCAGGCACCATCACCGACAGAGAAAAGGAGATACTCGGCGCGCACGGCATCGCGCTGTCTCCGACCGCCCGGGAGGATGTCTATATCCAGCGCTACTATCTCTATCTGCTTTTCACGAAGCCGTCTGTGCGGCTGATACTTTCCTGTGCCGGGATGGACGGAGCGGGCAAGGCCATGCGCGAGTCATATATACTGGAACACATACGGTCACTGTATGAGCATATTCCCGTAGAAGATGCGGAAAAATATATCGCTGCATATGATGCGGCAAAGGCAATGAATATCGCGGCGGATGTGCTCAGGGAGCGTCCGGAGGATAACCACGATGCTCTGACCGCATACTTAAGGAGCAGACCTGAGGCCGAGCCGGGACTAAGGCGGCTCATATCGGCAGCCGAATACAGATACGAAGCGGGAGGTATAGAGCCGGAGACGGCGCAGGCCTTGTATGAGGACGGCGTCACGGGCAGCGTGACAAGATTTGAAAACTATGCAAGATGTCCCTTTATGCAGTTCGTGAAATACGGGCTGGAGATCGACCCTCTGGAGAAATACTCGATACAGCCGGCAGATATAGGCACACTGGTACACAGTGCGCTGGAGAAGATATTTACCGCGGCGCAGAGTAAAAAGCTGGATCTGACGACGGCGGATGCCGCACTGCTGGACAGTATGACGGAGAACGCAGTCGCCAAAGCATGCATGGGAGACGAGACAGGGCGATATACAGATACGTCTAAAAGCCAATATATAGCAGACAGACTGAAAAAAGAGGTCAGACTGAATCTAGATATCCTCGTAGAACAGCTGAAAGCGGACGGCTTTAGCCCAAGGTATCTGGAGCTGAGCTTTAACATCGACGGTGTACGCGGAAAGATAGACAGAGTGGACACGAAGCAGCTGGAGGACGGCAGCACGGCGGTTCGTATCATCGACTACAAGACGGGCACGTCTAAATGGGATGTCGGCGAGGCGGTACAGGGCAGGAATACACAGCTGCCTGTATATATGGACGCTGCTCTTGAGACACTGCGACTTGAGGAGCGATCCGGACGGCAAATCGCGGCAGCTGTGACTGAGAGTAACAGCGAGAGCGGCAGCGGGCGATGCCGGAGCACGGAGGGTGAGGGGGCAGAAAACCCGAGGTTCGTACCCGCGGGCATGCTTTACTATCATGTCGACGAACCGATACTTGAGTGGAAAGATATCCGGGAAAACGGCATAAAAGATGAATTGTATAAAGAGCTGACGCCGGAAGGACTGCTCAACCGGGACATAGAGATGCCCGGAGCCAAGGCGAGCGGAAGCCCGGTAGCGACAGCATCGATAGAGAGTCTGCTGAGCTTCGTTCGCAAGAGATATGCTGATACCAGAGGTGA
Source organism: Agathobacter sp. (assembly GCA_963651635.1). GTDB lineage: Bacteria > Bacillota > Clostridia > Lachnospirales > Lachnospiraceae > Darwinimomas. The sequence goes on along the minus strand of CAVJQN010000105.1, from coordinate 1,536 downwards.
GATACTCGAAGGCGCTGCGGCGGTGACACCCTTCAGGAGGGATGACAGGAATAATGCATGTGCCTATTGCGGCTACCGGGCGATCTGCGGCTTTGACAAAAAGCTCCCGGGATATGTCTACAGGTCGCCTTTGAAGATAAAAGAGGAACAGGCATGGAAGATGGTGCTGGGAGACAGGGCTGAGGAGAGCGAGGAAGACAGGCAAAGCTCGGAGACAGCAGGCGGCGATGTATTAAAGTCGGAGCCTGAGGCGAATGAGCAAGCAAACGAACCGGGAGAGCGCAGGAAGGGAGAGCAGTGAGCATGGCGAACAGATGGACGAAGGAACAGCAGCTTGCGATAGATCTGCGCGGACACAGGATACTGGTATCCGCAGCCGCAGGCAGCGGCAAGACTGCCGTGCTCACCGAGCGCATCGCCGGAAGACTGTGCGATGTCAACGATCCGGTAGACGCGGATCAGCTGCTGGTGATGACATTTACCCGGGCGGCGGCGGGTGAGATGAAGGAGAGAATCAGACGCCGTCTGATTCAGATGCAACAGGAGCCGGGTCTGAGCAGCGAGCAGAGATCCAGACTGGGTGAGCAGTCGGCATTGCTGGACAGCGCGTATATCACGACCATAGACAGCTTCTGCGGGCGGGTGGTACGCGAGCATCCGGATGAGGCGGAGGTGGATCCGTCATTTCGCGTGGTAGATACGATGGAAAAGACTCTGCTTCAGCAGGATGTGCTGGAGGAGATGCTGGAGGAGTACTATGAAAAGGCAGATCCCGGATTTCTGGGCTTCGTAGGCGCATATACGAAGGCAAAGACCTCCGACGATCTGAACAGGATGATACTGGAGGTCTACGAGGCGGCTCAAAATGCAGCAGATCCGAAAGAGTGGTACGCGGCGCAGATCAGGGGAGACAACGGAGCGTATCGTACATATATGCTGGAGCAGGCGAGAGTGCTGCTGGAGGCCGCGCTGGAGCAGGCACAGGAGGCGCTGGGGATCTGTCTGGAAGATGACGGCCCGGCCAAAAGCGAGGGATCCATACGTGAGGATATCCGTGACATAGAAAGCGCGCTGGATGCGAGCTGCTTTGATGACCTCAGAGATAAGCTTGCGGAGATAGCATTTCCCAGACTGAGCGGTGCGAGCAAGGATGTAGATCCTGATAAAAAGGAGAGTCTGAGCAGGATACGCGACGGATACAAGGATATGCTGAAGAAGAGCCTGATAGGACCGCTGTACGCGGATCTGCCGGATGATTATAAGACGCATGAGCAGAAGGCGGCAGGGGCGATAGGCGTGCTCGTTTCTCTGGCGCGCGATTTTGATGAGCGATATACCGCCCGAAAGCGTGAGAAAAATGTGATGGAGTTCTCAGATGTGGCGCATACCGCGCTGAGACTTCTGCAGATGGAGCATATCGGAGAGGAGTATCGCGGGAGATTCCGGGAGATTTACATCGACGAGTATCAGGACTCCAGCGACATACAGGAGGGGCTGAAGGACGCGATAGATACCGGAGAGGTATTTATGGTCGGA
>CAVJQN010000104.1:0-6257 GCA_963651635.1 Agathobacter sp. | reverse complement strand
GCCACACACAAGCTCAAGGAAATGCTGGAGGACGGACTGCTTGATGTTGCCCTGATCGCGACACGAGACAATATGGAAAAGTACAACATGATGCAGATTGAGGAAACCGAGATGATGTTCTGCGTCAACAAGGCGCATCCGTTCGCCAAAAAAACACATGTGACATGGGAGGAAATGGGTACCCAGCCGATCATAATGCAAAATGAGAGATTTTCATTCGGCGCGATAACCGAAAGAAGCTTTGCCGAACGCGGCATCAAGCCCAATATCATACATCGGACGGATCAGCCGTTTACGATAGAAAGATTTATAGAAAACGGCGCTGCCGCGGGATTTCTCCCGCAGATTGTGGCGAAGTACAATGAGCATATCGCTCCGCTGCACTATACAGGCGATGAAATGCCCAAACGCTATCTGCGTGCCGTATGGCCGAAAAATACCTATCAGTTCGAATCCGTGACGCGATACATCGAAACGGTGCGTGAATATGCACAGGAGGAGAACTGAGCGGATTCGGTATCAGTTGAAAATCTCCTTTGATATCACCCGTATCATAATTAACTGAAATGTGATCAAATGACGAACCCCTGCCGTGTGCGGCTGCAAAGGCTGCATGCGGCAGGGGTTTCTGTTGAAGTGATTGTTTATAAAGAAAAATTATGAAAATATTATAAAATATTCTAATCAGGAACTAATGCAAAGATGCACAAAATATAAAAATAACTTATTGAAATATAAAGAAAATGTCACGCATACACCGTACATAAATAAAAGATAAACCAGTAAACAGCGATAATATCACGCATTTATGTGCAACATAGATAAACGTCATACCCAAATATTGATAAAAAGTGTTTATTGAATAAAATCAAAAACAAGAATAATATATAAAAAGATTTTTAAGACGTTGCAAGAATAATCACAGCAAAAGGAGAGAGACATGAAGATTACCAAAATCGAGACTATTTTGGCAGGCACCCGCCATCTGTTCGTCAAGGTTCATACGGACGAGGGCATCACAGGTATAGGCGAAAGTGCTCTGTGGGGTTCGAGAGAGGGCGTGATAGGCACATTGAGCCTGTTTGAGCAGCCTCTCATAGGCGCGGACTGCTCGAAGATCAACTACATCAACGAGCAGCTCTACATGAAGCATCAGTTCAAGGGAATGAATATCATGAGCGCCATCTCGGCTATCGATCTGGCACTGTGGGATATCAAGGGAAAGGCGCTGAACAAACCGGTCTACGACCTGATTGGCGGCAAGTATCGTGAGCAGATCCGTGTATGGGAGCCGGTCATGGGAACGGATGTCGGAGAGATCAAGGAGCTTGCTCAAAAGGCTAAGGACGAGGGATATACCGCAATCAGAATCAATCCGTGCAACGGAACTCACGATATGCCCTATGTAAAGCGTCTGCATACCATGTACAAGAGAGTCGAGGCCATACGTGATGTGGTAGGCGACGATCTGGATATCGGAATCGAGATCCACAGGGATCTGAACCCGGATGATTCAGTGAACTTCTGCAATATGCTTGATCCGCTGGAGATCATGTTCTACGAGGATCCGCACAGATCTGAGAACATAGAAACCATGAGGTATATGGCGAGCAAGACGACAACACCCATCGCGGCGGGAGAGAGATGCATCAGCATACAGGAGTTCCAGATGCTGCTAGATGCAGGTATGCGTCTCGTGAGACCTGATATCTGCACCCTGCAGGGTCTGACAGGCAATCTCAAGGTGGCACACATCGCCGAGGCTTATCATGCAGGAGTGGTTCCGCATGTACCGTGCGGCGCGGTCAATGTCATCGCATCGGCGCATCTGTCGGCGGCTATCCCGAACTTCTGCATCATGGAGAAGTTCCCCGCGAGGATGTGGCAGGAGGTTCAGGACGAGCTCCGCGAGGACTGCAAGGTCAAGATAGTGAACGGTTATCTGCAGCTGCCGGAGGGACCGGGCTGGGGCATAGAGCTCGCAGAGGATATCCAGGAGAAGGTTCCGTACAAGCATGGCAAGTGGTATCTTGACGCCAGAAAACGCTGAAAATACTGAGAGCAGGACGCGGCGCGCACGACGCTGTAAATGCAGAATATAAGGAAAGAGGAAGCTGAAGTGACAAGAGAAATAGGCATTGTTTTATTGGCATTTATCGTATTTGTTGTACTGATACTGTCCGGCAAGGTGAAAATTCACGTGGCTGCTATGTGCATCCCGATCATACTCGAGGTCACGGGCGTGCTGTCATTCAAGGAGGCATGGGGAGGACTGACGAACAGCTCCATCATCATGATGGCTTCCATGTTCGTAGTGGGTCAGGCGATAGGCAAGACGAGCATCCTGTCCAAGATGAGCACATCGCTCATCAAGCCGGGCTCATCTGATTTCAGGGTCATGCTCGGTCTCGCCGTACCGATTCTGTTCCTTGGCTGCTTTACAAATGCGACCGCTACCATGGCGATGATGATCCCGCTGGTCACATCGGTATGTGCCGAGCAGAAAAAATCACTGTCCAAGTTCATGTATCCGTGCGCGGCACTTACGCAGATCTGGGTCGGCTGGCTTCCGACAGGCGGCAATGCAGGCGGATATATAGCCAACAATACCATAGTTGAAAATCTGGGAGGCGTCGGCAGCTGGACATACTTCACCATATTTATCTCCAAGATACCGATCATCCTCGTGATGGTTCCGCTGGTATGCTGGCTGACGGTAAAGATGGCTCCGGACTACGGCAATATCCCCACGCTGGAGGATCAGGAGAAAGCGGATGCGGCTGTTGCCGAGAACAAGAAGAAGAGAGCATCGAAGCTGACTCCCGGACAGGAGAAGTTCACTATCGCGGTATTTGCCGTCACGGTTGTCAGCATCGTCGTCTGTGCGCTGACCGGCGTCAACACCTGGTATCCGTCGCTGATAGGTGCGATGATACTGGTACTCTCGGGAGTTCTCTCAGACAAGGAAGCCATAGGCGCCATGGGCAATCCTGTTATCTTCATCACGGTCGGCACGCTGCCGCTCGCTACGGCGCTTAAAAGCACGGGCGCGGATGTCCTGATGGCAGATACATTCAATACTCTGACCGCAGGCTTCTCACCGTTTGCAATCATGGTCAGCATGTATATCGTATGCATGGTGCTGACACAGTTCATCACCAACTCCGCTGTCAACAACGCGTTCAAGACGCTGGCTGCGCTTATATCCGTGCAGAACGGCTATGACGCTACTGCACTCATGCTGGCGACCACGGAGGGCTCTGCAAACTGCTACCTCGCGCCGATGGCTGTTCCCGCGATGACCATGGGATCTGAGGCGGGCGGATATACCATGAAGGATCACTTCAAGCTGGGAGTTCCGCTGTCGATAGTCAGACTGGTTATATTCTGTATATATGTGCCGCTTATGTTCCCGCTGGTACGGTGAGCAGCTGAGCAGCGAGTTCCGCTGTCGCGAGCCGCAGGCAAAGCGAGAGTGGTTTACGAGCTGCCATGTGATAGCAGCCCGCGACTACGACAAATGTTCTAAACTCAATCTGCGCCGTTGGCTTGATTTCGTTAAGAACATTTGCATGGCACGCACTAAACTCACACAGCGTCATAGACTTGTGTTCGTTAAGTGCTCCGCACAAGCGGCTAACTGCGAACCACCGGCTCACATCTCCGCGCTCACGCGGTAGATGATAAATTTCAGATAGAACGAAGCACTGTCGCCGGAGATGAGAACCGGATGGTCCGGCGATTGTGTGCGGTACTCGAGCTGCGTGAGGCGTCTGTGGGCGCCTGACGCAGCTTCGCGTATAGTCTTCTGGAAGAGTTCGCTGTCCATGAAGTGCGAGCAGGAGCAGGTCGCGAGATATCCGCCGTCTCTCACGAGCTTCATGCCGCGCAGATTGATCTCGCGGTAGCCCTTGACCGCCGCCTTGATAGAGCTTCGTGACTTGGTAAATGCAGGCGGATCGAGGATCACGAGGTCGTAGAGCTCGCCCTCTGCCTCCAGCCGCGGGAGCAGGTCAAATACATCCTCACACAGGAAATTCACCCGATCCGAGATACCGTTGAGAGCGGCATTCTCACGCGCCTGCGCGATGGCGGGAGCGGATGCATCGACCGCTGTAACTGACGCTGCTCCTGCAAGAGCTGCATTGAGCGCGAAAGAGCCGGTATGAGTGAAACAGTCCAGAACCCGCGCGCCGCGGGCATACTTCTTTATCGCCTCACGGTTATATTTCTGATCAAGGAAAAATCCGGTCTTCTGACCGTCCTCGACATCCACGATATATCGCACAGCATTTTCCGTGATATGCACCTTTGTATCAAAGGGCGCTCCGATGAAGCCCTTGACGCGCTCCAGTCCCTCCAGCTCGCGTACTTTCGCGTCGCTTCGCTCATATACGCCCCGGATGGTGATGCCGTCGGCTGCAAGTATCTCTTTAAGAAGCTCTATGATGCGCAGCTTCATGCGGTCTGTGCCGAGCGCCCCGGACTCTACGACCAGTACATCCTCGAACTTGTCTATCACTATACCGGGCAGGAAGTCTGCTTCGCCAAATACTATACGGCAGGAGGAGGTGTCCACGCAGGTCTTGCGCAGCTCCCACGCATCGCGAAGACGGCGCATGAGAAATGCATCATCAATCACCGCATCGCTCCTGCGTGTCATCATGCGCACGGCGATCTTGGAGCTTGTGTTGATGAAGCCCTGCCCCATCGGATAGCCGTCGAAGTCTCTGACCTCGACGATATCGCCGTTCTCAAAGCTGCCGAGTATGCTTTCTATCTCATTGTCATATATCCACTGACCGCCCGATTTAAGCGCGCGTCCCTCACCCTTTTTCAGTGTGACTGTAGCCATAATATCCCCCTCGTCTAAATACGAGATCGCTATGTATGCCGCACTCCCGCGTCTTTGCATCATTCGGTGCGCCGGAAGGCAGCCGCACTCACAGCAGATATATCCTGTGCTGTGCGCACTTGTCGCGCATGCCGGACGGCCAGATGCTCGCCTGCACCTCGCCTACATGGGCGCGGTTGAGCAGCAGCATGCACAGGCGGCTCTGTCCGATGCCTCCGCCTATCGTATACGGCAGCTCCCCGTTCAGCAGCATATGATGGAACGGGAGCTTCTTGCGGTCGAGACATTCCGATATCTCGAGCTGTCTGAGCATGGACTCCTCGTCCACACGTATACCCATGCTGGAGATCTCAAGCGCGCAGCCCAAGGTCTCAAACCAGAAGAGCAGATCGCCGTTGAGCTCCCAGTCGTCATAGTCCGGAGCGCGGCCGTCATGCGGCAGTCCGTCGGAGAGAGCTCCGCCTATCTTCTCGATGAAGATGCAGCCGTGCTCGCGTGCAAACAGGTTCTCACGCTCCTTGGGAGACTTGTCGGGATACATATCCAGCAGCTCCTGCGATGTGATAAACGTGACATCACCAGGGAGCTTGAGAGCGGCCTGAGGATACTTGTACCAGACCTCGTGCTGCATATGCTTGATGACCTTGAAGATGCGCCGCACCGTGTCCTCGAGATAGTCTAGGGTGCGCTGCTCCTTGAGTATGACCTTCTCCCAGTCCCATTGATCGACATAGACCGAGTGAAGATTGTCCAGCTCCTCGTCGCGCCGGATGGCATTCATATTGGTATATAAGCCCTCGCCGGGCTTGAAGCCGTAGCCGGCAAGAGCCAGACGCTTCCACTTCGCCAGAGACTGCACGACCTGTATGCTCATGCCGGGGATGGATTTGATATCAAACTCTACGGGGCGCTCGATGCCGTTTAGGTTGTCATTGAGACCGGATTCCTCGGAGAGGAACAGCGGCGCGGATACCCGCTCCAGATTGAGCTGTCTGCCGAACTCCTTGGTAAATGTATCATGTATATGACGTATCGCGTCCTGCGTCTCATGGATGTTCAGGACAGGGTCGTAGTTCTCGGGGATGATAAGCTCCATTAAGGCTCCTTTTATGAATAGTCTGATGTTAAATGAAGGTATTGATCATGGCTGCCCGTGCGGTTGCAGACAGCATTTACAGCTCGTTCGATAGCATACATCGCGGGGATGCATTTTTCAATGACGGTATGGTAGAATGAAAGTCACGCAGCTGCTGTGTAAACGGACACATATGCGGCGAGAGAGGTGAAGCATGACAGAAAAGAGAAGCGACTATATCAGCTGGGATGAGTATTTCATGGGTATCGCGGGGCTCTCCGCGCAGCGCTCCAAGGATCCAAATAGTCAGGTGGGCTGCTGCATCGT
>CAVJQN010000103.1:0-3974 GCA_963651635.1 Agathobacter sp. | reverse complement strand
CATCTCATCCGATGCCACCGCCATGCCCGATGTGCTGCCTCGCCTCCATGCATCTGCCTGCATCAGGGCATCACTGTGTCGCTCTGTCGATATACCCGACCAGTTCCTCCGGCTTGATATCACGTATCTGCGCGGTTCCTATCTCCGGCACATATATCACCGACAGCCTCCCGGCTCCCATCTTCTTATCATGCTTTATATACGGCATCAGCTCCCGTGCCGTCGCGTCGCAGGCGACCGGGATATCGTATCTGCGCAGCAGTGCCTCCAGTCTGTCTCTAACCTTTGGAGCGCACATGTACAGCATACCCATCGCCACACATTCCCCGTGCAGATATCTGCCCTGATAGTATGCCTCTATGGCATGGCCTATCGTATGTCCGAAGTTCAGCACCTTGCGTATGCCGTGCTCCCTGGGATCCTGCTGCACCACATTTCTTTTTATTATAAGCGCTCCCGTGATGATGCGGGAGATGTCTTTTTCAAGATCAGTGCTGGTCTCTATCGCAGAAAAAAGCTCGGAATCACCCGTCGCCGCCATCTTGATTACCTCGGCAAGACCCGCGCCCGTCTGCCGTCTGTCGAGCGTAGCAAGTGTATCGGGATCTATGATGACCTTCCTCGGCTGATAGAACGCGCCGACTATATTTTTCACGCCGTCCAGATCTATGGCGGTCTTGCCGCCTATCGACGAGTCCACCTGCGAGAGCAGCGTCGTCGGGATATTGTAGAAATCTATCCCTCTCATATAGCACGCCGCCGCAAAGCCCGCCATATCGCCTGCCACGCCGCCGCCTACAGCCGCCACGCAGTCGCCCCTGCCGAGTGATGCCGCCAGCATCGCCGACATTATACTCTTAAATGTATCTATGCTTTTGGATGCCTCACCCTGCGCAAATGTATATACAGTCGGCTCATCACACTGCGCCGCCAGCGTCTCTGCATAGCCGCTCGGCACGCCGGAGTCCGTCACGATAAATACCTTTCTCTTCAGGTTCAGCAGCTCGCCCGCTCTGCCCAGCGCTCCGCGCTCGATCACTATATCGTAGCTGTCATCACCCAGCTCCATCGTCAGTATCATATCTGCTGTCTCTCCATGTCATCCGCGTGCCCTATGCCGACACATACCGCTGTCCGCGTGTCATACAAGGTCAATGTAAGCTGCGCTCCTTTGCGCGTGCACATACAGCCGCGCCCCTATGCATTTACATACGCGCCGACCAGCTTCATGCTCTTGGTCACCACCGAGAGCTCGTTGAGCAGGTTGCGTCCGTTCTCGCAGTTCACATCACCCTCGATCTCGGCGAAGAAATAGTAATTCCATGCCAGACTCGCCATAGGGCGGCTCCTGAGCGACATGATGTTATATCCGTGCGAGCCTATGATATCCAGCACCATCGCCAGTGCTCCCGCCTCGTCGCTCACCGTGAAAAATATCGAAAATGCACACTTTTCGGCATTTCCGGCAGCCGGTAGATGACGCACCGGAGTAAAGACCGCAAATCGCGTTGTATTGTTCTTGGCTGTATTTACATTCCTTGCAAGTATGGTCAGTCCGAACAGCTCCGCCGTCTCTGCGGATGCCAGTGCCGCCACCGTCGGATCGCCCAGCTCCCTGACATATTGCGCGGCGCGCGCCGTATTGGAATATTCTCTGGTCTCGTAGCCGTGCTCACGCAGATACTCTCTGCACTGAGCCAGCGCCTGACCGTGGCTGACCACCGTCTTTATCCCGTCAAGGCTCGCTCCCTCTATGGCTATCAGATTGTGCGTGATCGGCAGGTTCATGACGCGGTCGATAAACAGTTCCCCGGAAAATGCGATATCCATCACGGCTCCCACGTCTCCCGCATAGCTGTTCTCTATCGGCAGCACCACACAGTCCGCCGCGCCGCCCGTCACCGCCTCATATGCCTCATAGAAGTCCTTGTACGATGACAGCTGCGAGTTCGGAAACATCTTCCTTGCAGCGATATAGGCAAATGCGCCCTCTACGCCGCTGTATGCCACCCTCTCGCCCTCCATCATGCGCTCCTGAAGCCTGCATGACAGCTCTATCACCTGCTTCTGAAAATCGGTATAGTACGGGAGGATGGTCTGATCTTTGATCAGGGATCTGCCGCGCTCAAAGATCGCCGACTCACGGCCAGCGTCCTTTACCGCCAGCGCATGCTTCATCTTGTAAATGCCGATATCACGGCACACAGCCATGCGCCGCTCAAACAGAGCCGCCATCTGCGCATCTATCTCATTTATCTCCTGTCTGTATCCGTCCATCTCACTCATACTGCTCTCCGTTGTCTTGTCATATTGTCCATAGCCGCTGTCCCCGGCGGATCGCACGGATTTGCTTCGGACATTTGCTGCTTCGCAACGCAAATCCGGCGAGGGAAGCGCTTTGATCAGCTTTTCCCTATTTATTTTGATTCAGGTATTTCTTCAGGTACAGCATCGCCTGCCTGTATCCGTCTATTCCCATGCCCATATATGTGCCTATGCATGCCTTACGTACATAAGATACTTGACGGAAATCATCACGGCTCTTGACATCGGATATATGAACCTCTACCGTCGGTATGCTCACCGCCTTGAGAGCATCCAGTATCGCTATGCTGGTATGTGTATATGCTCCCGGATTGATCACGATGCCGTCGATGCGCCCGTAGGCTTCCTGTATACGGTCAACTATCGCGCCCTCATGATTGGACTGAAAGCACTCGACCTCGATGCCCTCAGCCTTCGCCGTATCTCTGACCAGCGCCAGCAGCGCATTATAGTCCTGCCGTCCGTAGAGGTCAGGCTCTCTGATGCCAAGCATATTGATATTCGGTCCGTTGATCACCAGCATCTTCATACTGCCATACCCCGTTTTGTGTTTTAGTGTTCTTTATGTGTTCCATAAATGCCGTTTTATGTTTTACCGCATCTTTACAGCTATGTCAATCAAGCCATGGGCATCTTCCACCGCTTTCACCAATAAAGAGTTATCCGCGTCTTTGAGAATCATGTCTTTCGGATTCCCTACTTCAGATCGCATCCCTGTGCCTCTGATACTCCAGCACCCGCTTTACCAGTATCTCACATACCTCATGTACAGTCAGACCGTCGGTGGGAACTACGATATCGGCCGCATTCTCATACCTCGGGAGACGCTCTTGAAGCATCTGTCTGATGCCTTCTATACTGTTATTGCCGGTCAGGAGAGGTCTTGTGGTGCTCAGATGGATACGGTCATATATCGTCTCCGGCTGCGCCGTCAGCCAGACTATCACCCCGCGCGAGCGCATGATCTCCAGATTCTCACTGCGCAGCGGTATGCCGCCGCCGCAGGAGACTATCAGCTGTCTGCATCCCGCCAGTGCCTTCAGTGTCGAGGTCTCCAGCTCCCGGAAGTACTCCTCCCCGAATCTCGCAAATATCTCATTGATGCTCATGCCGCGCCAGTTCACGATCATCTCATCCGTATCGACTTCTTCCATCTCCAGCATACGGCTCAGATAGTCCGCGACGGTCGTCTTGCCCGTGCCCATGAAGCCTATCAGCATGATGTTGTACGAAAAGAGAGCATCCGCCTGCACGATGCGGCTGTTCCTGACGATCTCCTGATATATGTTTTTAATCGCGTCCTCGAAGGGGTGTCCCTGTATGCGCTCTGTGAGCACCTGCCTCTGCTTCTTCTCCTGATCGCCCTGAAATATCACCATTCCGTGAGCTTTCTTATATTCAATGATCTCCTGCACGCAGTACATGCGCTCCGAGAGCGCGTCCGCTATCCGCAGATCGCAGCCGGCTATCCGCTCCCTGATCTCCTCCAGTCGCGCAGTATCCTGCACCTGATTCACCGGAAGCTCGCTTCGTATATCCTCGTTCATGGTATTTCCTCTCTGTCTGCGCGCTATTCGCTCGTCAATCGGTGCTCGCCGCCTATCACATGGCACCTTGTGCGGAGCACTTAACGAACACAAGTCTATGAC
>CAVJQN010000102.1:8303-10932 GCA_963651635.1 Agathobacter sp. | reverse complement strand
TATGCTCTTGCGCGGCGCGCTGCCCTTGGGATATCTCCTGTTAAATGCATCCGCAAGCCGTCTTCTCACCTTCCACGGCAGAGATACATGTCGGTTCAGATAGTCCATCGTCGCCGCCATATTGTCGATCTCACGGCGCAAATCGCCGATCATGACCTCCAGATTGGACACATGGTTGTCCGTGAGGCGCTTTACCTCGGTCATCCTGCGTATCTGCGCGTCTCTGGCATTGATCTGTGCCTTGAGACCGTCGGAGCGCTCCCTGAGCAGCCTGTATTGCATATGCTCTCTGCGCAGCTGCGCCGCGTCCATGACCTCTACGCGATAGCTGTCCAGATATACCGCCTGCACATCTCCCGTGATGCCCTGCTGCCACTGTGCCTCCCGCGTCCTGTACTCGGCTCGGTCGTCGTCGGATATCCCCCAGTGAGCATAGTATGTCTCCTCGTCAGGACAGAGAGCGGAGTATCTGTCATAGAAGGCATGGAGCGCACGCCATGTGATATATTTTCTGTCCTGCTCGGTATCACTCACCCACTCGCAGTCGATGCCCGTCAGGCGGAAAGCTGCCTTGAAAGCTGTCGTCTCACTGCTGTCATGCGATATTTCGCTCACATCTGCTGTGATATCAATTCTTTCTGCTGATTTGTCAGATGCGACTTTATTATCTGGCGCGATATCACCATCCGCCTCCGTAGAGGCAGCATTTTTCACAATGTCTTGCACTATGTAATTATCAAGTATCGAGTCAATGTTATGCACCGGCTTATCACTTATGATGAGCGCGAGAGCCTCCTCCAGCGCGTCATATACCGGCATACCGTTCTCTATCTTTGCCGCTGTCAGCTCCGCCAGCGTCATGCCCTTTGCGAACTCATACTTAGCCTGCATGCCGTCTGCGGATATGCACGGTCTCATATAGTCTATGTCACGCCCCTCGCGGTTCAGTATATCTATTGACGATGCAAGGCGCGCTATATGCTCTCTGCCCGCCGGATAGAGGGCGCGCTTTACCGCATACCGCGCCTGCTTCTGTTCCGGCATATGCGTATCATACGCGGCGCATATCATCGTCGCGATAGCATACTCCTCCTTGCGCAGGCGGTTATACTTCACGAATATCGGCAGGGCATACTCTGTATCATCCAGTGCAGCAGATGAGGCATACTCTGTATCGTCCGATGCGGCCGATGAGGTATACTCTGTATCGTCCGTTGCAGCCGATGAAGCATCCTCCTTAGCCGCTGATGATGTTTGCATAGTCACATCTCCACGCTCAGGTGATATGCTTTTCTCGCAGTCTGCCTCGGCCGTACGTGTCACCATCACCAGATATGACGGCGCATACTGAGTGAAAAGTCCGTCCTCGCATACCCTGTCATACAGCTGCGGCAGCGATGCCGTCCTCACCTCACCCGTATTGTACGCATTGATGACACCCGACAGGTCCCCCGCGTGCGGGATATACTCATCTGACCATATCGTCACCGGCAGTCTGTAATCAGGCACAGGATAGTACCATCTTATATCTGCACGCTCCCCGACATATCCTGTCTGCGCGGATTTATCCTTTGCAGAGACGCTACCTGCATATGCATCATCTAAAGAAGCGAGCTCTGCCTCTATCTCCCGCCTGCTCTTTGCACATTCCGAGGGCACATCACCCGTCAGGTATCGTATGCCGTATGCATTGTCCGCCGCCAGATACAGCCTTCCTCCGGCAGTCAGCATCGCATACATCCGTCTGAGCGGTATCTCATTCTCCGGCGATGTTCCTATACTCAGTATGCTGTCATACAGCGCATTTTCTGCTGTAAGAAGTGCGATATCATTGATCACTCTCACCTGCGGATATCGCATGATCAGCTTCTGCGCCTCGTCGGTATCCGTCTCATATACCGTCACATCGCAGCCGCGCTCCAGCATGACACCGGTATATGCCCCGCTGTCCGCGCCTATTTGAAGCACCCGCGATCCTTTTGCAAAGAACTCTCCGTGTGATGTGCCGCACCAGCCGAAGAATTCTATGATCCCGCGTCTCTGCGGTGAAAATGCATACAAGGAATCAAGAGACGGCGCCTCTCTGAGCATCGCCCTCTCGTCTCCGTGATATTTTTCAATCAGCTGTCCAAATCTTGCAGGACTCAAACCCATCTTATGTCCCTCATATCTTCTGCGTCCGCACCTCGGACTCCATGTCATACACGCCCACCGTGTTCTTGTTGGAGATGACCGTCAGACTGATCACATCGTACATACGATGATAGACCACGTGCTGACCGTTCTCGAAGCCCGTGCAGCTCATGGACAGCAGATATTCTCCGCCCTGCAGCGTCATCCTCTGCGTGAACTCCGCGATATATTCATCGCCCGCATCAGCCGGACGCACGTCCGCGCCCTCATACATCGTATTCGTACCCGTCAGGTCATTGCCCTTTTTGTCCTTGAAGGTAAATGTAAATATCGGAGCCTGTATATGCGCATTAAATCGTATTTTCTCCCTGATGGTGAACTCTTCGCCCTTGAGTATCAGCGTCGTCGGCGCTCCCTTGGCGTCCAGTATGCCGAAATCATATATCTGTGCGCGTCCGTCTCCGTACTGAGTAACGCCCGGATTCATATTCATGAA
>CAVJQN010000102.1:0-7991 GCA_963651635.1 Agathobacter sp. | reverse complement strand
CTCCTCCACCTCGCGCCCTGCCAGTATCTTCTTGTAAAGATCCACCATGGCGTGCGGCTCGCCCTGCGCTATCATATCGCCGCGGTTTAAGAGTATGACATGCTCGCAATACTTCATGACGCTGCCCATATCATGCGTCACCATCAGTATCGTCGTGCCTCTCTGCCGGATCTCCTCCATGCGCCGGTAGCATTTTGCCTGAAAGAAGACATCTCCCACAGAGAGCGCCTCATCGACGATCAGTATATCCGGCTCGACATTGATAGCCAGCGCAAATGCCAGCCTCACAAACATACCCGACGAGTAGGTCTTGACCGGCTGGTGCACGAAATCGCCTATATCCGCAAAGTCAAGTATATCAGGCAGCCGCCTGTCCATCTCCTCCCGCTCAAAGCCCATCATCGTACCGTTCATGTAGATATTCTCTATGCCGGTATAGTCGGGATTGAAGCCTGCTCCCAGCTCCAGCAGCGCGGAGATAGTGCCCTGCGTATGCACCTCGCCCGATGTCGGACTGAGCACACCGGTGATGATCTTGAGGATGGTAGACTTGCCTGAGCCGTTCGTCCCGATGATGCCCGCAGTGCTGCCCTTTTCGATATCAAATGATATATCCCACAGAGCATGAAAATCGCGATGATATATCCTGTGCGACGGGCTGAGTGTCTCCTTGAGACGGTCGATCGGTTTGTCGTACAGCCTGTATATTTTTGATACGTGCGAAACGCTTATTGCAGGCATATTTCCTATCCTTCTTTGTGTTCATGATACTAGGGGCAAAACTTACAATACATCCGAGAAATGCGGCCTCAGTCGGGCAAAAAGTCGTATGCCGAGAGCCAGCAGCAGCAGCGTCACTGCCCAAAAGTATACCGTCAGTCCCGGTCTCTGCCAGAACCACGTCCCCGTCAGCATGCTGTCACGATATCCTGCCGCGATATAGTACATCGGATTGAGCTTCAGCAGCGTCTCCAGCCATGACGGGCGGTTCGGAAACATCACCGGATCCCACATGATGGGCGTCAGCCACATCCCGAACTGGAGAAATATATTGACGATCTGAGCTATGTCCCGGAAGAATACATTGATCGCCGATGTCATATATGTCAGCGCCAGTATCAGTACCGAGAGCGCCGCCGTATAGTAGAGCACCTGTATCCAGCTTGCCAGCGGCAGCCGTCCGTAGCAGAAGAACATACCGACCATGATGATGATGAATATGAAATGTATGATCATGCACGATATCAGCTTGATCACCGGCAGCAGCTCCACCTCAAATACTACCTTTTTGACCAGATAATGATACTCATTCAGACAGTTCGTGCCTGCATTGAGCCCCTCATTGAAGTAAAACCACGGCACGATGCCGGGCACCAGCCACAGCACATACGGCGTATCGGGGACAGGCGGTGCGGACTTGAAGCCCAGCTGGAATATGCAGAAGTATATGAGCACCGTCACTATCGGCTGGACGAACATCCATAAAATACCGAAATAGGATCCGGCGAAGCGCTTTTTGAAGTCCGCCTTCGCGAGATCCGTAATCAAATGCCTGTACTCTATGGTTTTTTTGAGTAAATTTATCATGCGTCTGTCTATCTAGGTTTTCTCGGCTTTTTGTTCTTTTCTTACTTTACGCCTTGGTTATGTCTGCTTTATGCTTGCTTGACGCTTGGGCTGTGCTTACTTTACGCTTGAACCTTGTTTGCATTGTGTTTGCTTTTCAGCTACCTTACGTCCTGTTCCGCTTGCCTTTCTCTGCGCTCAACTCACATCTTCCGCGGCATCCAGTGCCCTTATAAATCAAAACGGTATGCATCCGCAAATGACGGCAGCACCTTGTCCTTATCCGAAAGCAGCACATTCATATCATCCGTCACCGGCCACTGTATGCCGACCTCGGGATCGTCCCATTTCATGCCGCCCTCGTCGCCGGGCGCGTAGAAATCAGTGCACTTGTATGTAAATACAGCCTCATCCGACAGCACCAGAAATCCGTGTGCAAAGCCCTCCGGGATATAGAACATCCTGTTGTTCTCGCCGGTCAGTTCTATACCGAACCATCTTCCCAGAGTGGGCGAGCTCTTTCTCATATCGACAGCAACATCAAACACCCTTCCGCTGATCACGCGCACCAGCTTGCCCTGCGGATGTGTCTTCTGGAAATGACATCCCCTCAGCACGCCTCTGACAGATTTGGACTGATTGTCCTGCACGAACTTCATATCCAGTCCGGCATCATGAAACGCCTGCTCATTGTATGATTCAAAGAAATATCCTCTCGCATCCGGAAATACCTGAGGCTCTATGATATACAGCCCCTCTATATCATCACATGCTGTAACACTTATCTTTCCCATAATCTCTCCTTTGACCCGCTATATCATCATGATACCTTCAGGCATACCATCGCAAAGAGCCGTATAAATGCAGCCGCATCACAGCATATGATCACATACAGCAGCTGCGCCGATATATCCCTTTTCAGTATCACAGTGTTGTTTTTCAAAAGCATCAGCAGTGCCGGAAGCACCGGAAGCAGATATCTTCCGCTCACGCCCAGTATGATATCACTTGAAAGCGGCGTCCAGCCTATCAGCATGGAGCCCATCAGCATCCCCGTAAGGAGCAGGCATGTGAGGGAGATGACGATTTTCTCTTCCACTCTCGTTGCAGCATCTTCTCTCTTAAATGCCAGCAGCACCATGCATGCCGTCATGACCAGCAGATATATAAACGGCACGTCCAGCCCCGGGTCTGCATTGCCCAGATATCCTCCCAGCAGCGTGATGAAGTAGTAGCTGCCCTGCCGCATGATCGTATCATAGAACATGCGCGCCGCACGCAGCGGCTCATGCAGACAGCGTCTCAGCGTCCAGCCCTCTTCTCCCGCCCAGACGAGCGTGCTCTCCGTGGCAGATGCATACGAGGCTATGACCTGTGAATTTACAAGATACAGCCCCAGCGCTATCGCACCCAGACATGCCGCCCAGCATATCAGCCGTCTGCTCTTGGAGCCGAACCGTTCCTGCGGTATCAGCATCAGGAGCAATACCAGTATAGAATAAACCATCTTGCACGGCGCGAGTATGCCTATCACAGCGGCGAGCGCGGCGATGCGCCCCGCCGATACCGTCTCATTATCATTCGCCGTACGCATCACGAGTGCGATGAACAGCCAGCACAGCGCGATCAGCATCGCATCATAGGAAAATGACGCACTCAGCTCTATCGTCATCGGCAGGAAACTGACCGCCATCATAAGCTCCTTGCCGACCGGAGTGATCACCAGTGCGGCGTAGATAATCAGAGTATATACCAGCAGATTGAAGAACCGTCCCAGCGTGACGGTAAAGAGCGCATTCAGATGCAGGAGCCGCGCCAGAGTGATGCCCAGCGCC
Organism: Agathobacter sp.; assembly: GCA_963651635.1. GTDB lineage: Bacteria > Bacillota > Clostridia > Lachnospirales > Lachnospiraceae > Darwinimomas. The sequence continues at coordinate 4,590 of CAVJQN010000102.1, read as the reverse complement.
TGCGGCAGATATACGACAGGCGTCGTCACTACACCGACTATATCCGTGCTCCTTATGTCGCTGCTCTTTATCAGACCCCTCTCCCAGTTCTCGATATCACGATATGTGCTCTCGTCGAGATCATGTCCCAGTATCCTCGTGCCTTCGGTCAGTCCGGCGCGGTACTTCTCTGACTCATCGTCCAGATCCTCCAGCCTGAAGTCCTCCGCGCGCATATATACGCGTCCCTGCCCGTCGCGTACCTCCTGCCCCATGATATGATTTGATATCGTATATGCCGATATGTAGTGCACGGGCTCGTCCGGTCCGGAAAGTCCCGGCATCACCTGCATGACCGCAAGTCCCAGCATCAGTGCACAGCCCGCCCATACCGAAGGCTGAGCGCCGCCCATGCACAGCATGACTATACCCGATACCGCCGCCAGACCTATCCATGCTATCGCTATCATCGCATATTTGCTGTACAGAAAATCATCGCCCGTCACGACCGCCGCGGAATGCACATAGGTCAAGTGCCACAGTGCGATCGCAGTCAGCAGGGCGGCGGGGATGAGGAGCAGGTATTTATTTTTTGCAAGAAGTTCGTCTTGTGTCATGCCTTGTCTAGTGTCTTTCGAGGATGATGCCCCGCATCACCTTTATCATGTATCTCACGGCGGCGGCGGGTGTCAGATAGCTCTCGCCTCCCTGGCGCTCGTCCATGACCGCCGGTACCTCCGCTACTTTCGCGCCCCGCTTTATCAGCAGTGCTATCGTGCTCGGCTCCGGCACATAGGACGCGTCCCGCGAGAACTCCTCCAGCAGCCGTCTGCCATACATCCTCATGCCCGAGGTCGGATCCTTGATGTCCACTCCCGTCTTGAGACGTATCGCCAGCTCTATCATATTGCTGCCCAGCATCCTGAGACTGAAAGGCTTTTTATCAGCCACGAACCGCGAGGCTATCACGATATCGCAGCCCTCCCTGAGCTTGTCATACATCGGTCTGACGAACTCGGCGCGGTGCTGCCCGTCGCCGTCGAACTGGACTGCACACTCGTAGCCCTGATCGTATGCATATTTCATGCCCGTATGGAACGCTCCCGCCAGCCCGCGGTTCTCCGGATGATCTATGACATGATAGCCCCTGCGGTGACATATCGCGCTCGTATCGTCGGTAGATCCGTCGTTGATGACCACATAGTCCAGATCTGCGTGATTTAATATCAGATCATCTACCACGCGCTCGATATTTTCAGCCTCGTTAAATGCAGGAATGATCAGTATGATATCACTCATCTGTTCCAGTACTCCTTATTCGTGCTGAGCCTTTCCGTCAGCGATCCGGGGAGCATCCGATATGCCCTGCCCAGCCTAAAGCCTGCATATTTGAACGCGCTCTGTACGACCAGCTCCGGGATGAGCCATCCCCTGCCCCGCCTTATCAGCTCGCGGGCAGTCTCCCGCACCAGCCTGATGCCCTCGGATTCATTGCTGATACCCGCAAATACCTCCGGATACATAGCCTGAGTCGCACCGTTGTCAAAATTGCGCCGCAGCTGCTGCATCGGAGTGTAGTCATGTGCATGATATACCCTCGCATCCGCGCAGTATCTCACCGCATATCCCGCGTCTATGAGCCTTGCCGCATAGAGCATATCCTCGTCAAATATCACATCAGGCTCAAATCCGCCCAGTTTTTCAAAGGTGCTCCTGTCATAACCTGCGCATACATCAGAGGCAAAATATGTCTTGATGCCCAGCCTGTCCTTATCGGCGGCGGTCTTGGTCACGGACTCCGCGGGATAGTTGAAATCTCGCGTGATGCTCTCTATCTGTCCGGCGCGCTTTCCCGCCAGCTGCCTCGCATACGTCATCGCGATGCGGCACTCTCCTGCATTTCCGCCTGTCACAGTATCCGTCGCAGTACCCGCTGCATTTCCGCCTATCCCGGTATCCGTCGCAGTACCTGCTGCATTTCCTGCCGCCTCGATACCATCCTCAGTACCTGCTGCATTTCCTGCCGCCTCGATGCCGCGCGAGGAATCGCCCTCGCAGTCCAGTGCCCGCGCATGATCCGCCTGCGCGGCAGTCTCCCCGATCGGAGCCAGCAATCTCTCAAAGAGTACATTGTCCGCCGGTATCGCGTCCTGCGTCATAAAGACCATCAGCGGACTATCGCCCCATGCCGCCGCCTTATTGCGCGTCGCACCGTGGCGAAACTCGCTCTTGCTCACATGATATATCTCCGTGATCGCCGCCAGCGAGCCCGACTCTATCGTATCCTGCATGCCCGACAGCTCCCATGCATGCACGTCGGTATTGACTATGATAAGGCGCTGCGGCATCAGGCTCTGCCTTTCGATGCGCGAGAGGAGCTCCCGGAAGCCTCCGTCCGGTCTGTATGTAGGTATGATCAAATCAAACTTATATCTGCTCATGGTCTATGATTATATCACGATATCCGCATCAAAAGGCATTTTAACCGCAATCTATGACACAAGATTGTTGAGCCATGCCCCGCGCTTTATCAATATATATCCCAGCACCGTCTTGATGATATCCGCGCACTGCACGAAAAAGACGATCCATACTGTCGAAAGCTGTGTCAGATGCGTCAGCGCCAGAGCTGTAGGTATACATATCAGCCATGTAAATGCACTGTCGAAGAGGAACGTGATGATGGTCTTCCCTCCGGAGCGTATGATGAAATATGCTGTGTTTACGTAGGCTCGAAACAGCGTAAGCACTGCCATCACCCGCAGCAGATCCGACGCCATGCGCTTGATCTCGTCAGATGTGTTATACATCTGCGGGATCAGAGGCGAGGTTGCAAAGAGCAGCATGCCTACCACGATCGCGACAAATATCGTAAGTCCCTGTAACTTGACCGCCTGATCCTTTGCCTTCTCCATCCTGCCGGAGCCCAGCGTCTGACCTATGATGATTGCTGCCGCGGAGCCGAGTGCGAGGAAGAATGCATTGAACAGCTGAAATGCCGTAGACTGGATATTGACAGCTGCCACCACGTCTATCCCGCGCAGTGAATATACCTGGTTGAGATATGCCATGCCCATCGACCAGCAGCATTCATTTGCCATGAGAGGAAAGCCCTTGACGGTGATGCGCCTGACAAGCTCTGCGGGAACCTTGAGCGTGCTGTACAGCCCTTCAACCCATTGAAGCTCCTTCTTGTGCTTCTCGCAGTATATGATCAATATCCCACATTCCACGAATCTGGACATCACGGTTGCTATGGCTGCGCCGCTCACACCCAGCTGCGGAAAACCGAACTTTCCGTATATCAGCAGATAGTTGAATGTCAGGTTGACCAGAACTGCCGCCACTCCCGCGAGCATCGGTATCCTCGTCTGACCGGATTCCTTCATGGTGCTGCTGTAGCATTGTGCCAGCCCGAAGGGATACAGGCCTATCAGTATGATGCGGATATAGTCATATGCACTCTCCAGCGTATATGAGACTCTGGCCGTGTCCGATGACCCCGACAGATATGTCATAATCAGTGCTCTGCCGTGCGTGAGCAGCAGCACCGTAGTCGCCAGAAGCAGCAGGATGACTATCCACAGCTTATAGCGAAATGCCGACCTCATCCCGTCATAGTCTCCTGCCCCGCAGAACTGCGCAGAGAATATCCCTGCGCCCGATACAGCGCCGAACAGCGTGAGATTGTAGACAAATATGAGCTGGTTTGCCACCGCCACGCCGGACATCTGCTCCGTGCCCAGTCGTCCGACCATCAGATTGTCCAGCAGATTGACAAAGCTGGTGATGGAGCTTTGTATGACGATGGGCACTGCTATAGTCAGAAACATCGTATAGAATGCTCTTGTTCCTATAAGGGATCTGAAGCGCACTTTGAAATTCATCCTATCTCTTTGATACTCCCCTGTATTTTGATAAAGTCGAGATGACTCACGACTCCGTCAGCAGCGGCGATATATAATCATCCGGCAGACTTTGGATATATTCGTCGATAGCCGCGGCCGCTTTCTTGGAATAGGCCACCGCCTGAACTACAGTCTTTGCTCCGAGCACAACATCCCCCGCCGCAAAAACACCCGGGCACGTGGTTTCGCCGTTTTCATCGGTGAGGAGCAGACCCGCCTTGGACGCCTGCAGATTTTTTGTTGTATTTACCAGCTTTGACTTGGGACCCTGACTAATCGCAACTATGGTTGAATCTGCTCTGAAAAGCTCCGGCTCTCCCTTGCTTCCGATGATATTGCCGTCATCATCAAGTATGTTCTCATCAAGCACAGGCCCCTCATCCGTGAGTTCCACGGGGCTTCTTGCATAGAGAAACTCTGCGCCGTCGAGACGTGCATATGCCGCCTCCTCCTCGCTGGAGTCGATCAACCCGCGCCTTGCGATGAGCGTGACATGCCTTGTTCCCTTTCTGAGAAGCGTCCTAGCCACATCCATCGCCGTATTGCCCACGCCGATGATGGCAACATTGTCCCCGAGACTATAGGCATCCGGATTGGCGAGAAAATCTATCGCAAAATGCACATTGCCAAGGCTCTCGCCCCTGATTCCGAGCTTCTTCGGCCGCCAGACGCCTGTTCCGATGAAGATGGCCTTGTACCCGTC
>CAVJQN010000101.1:0-9736 GCA_963651635.1 Agathobacter sp. | reverse complement strand
CTTCAGGATGAACTCGCCATCGTCAATCGTCAGGAGCGAGGAACGATTCGTCTCGGCGCCAGTCACTACAGGCTCAGCAGCAGCTTTCCGCACGTGATTTCAAGGTTCAGTCGGATATATCCGCATGTTTCCTTCAATCTCGTGGAAAATGCATCTGCCAAGCTTGAGGAGATGACGTCCGGAGGACTGCTGCATTACTGCATAGTGGTTCAGGCTGAGCCGACCCCGAATCTGCTTGCGCATCACCTGATGGCGGATAAACTCTATGTATGCATCCCGGAAAGGCTCCTGCAGCTTAATTACAGCAGAGACGAGATCTCAGAGTTGAAAATCAGGATGCATACAGGTCTTGATATCAATGACATCAGCCGGCTGCCGTTTTGCATGCTTGAGAACAGGATGGGCATGATGATCAGCGACTGCTTCCATCAGGCTGGTCTCCAGCCGAATGTGTTCATGACAAGCACTCATATGCGTATCACGGCTCAGGTATGCAGGAAGGGTCTGGCGGCATGCTTCATCACGCAGGCAGGACTGGCTGACAAGACTATGCTCGAAAAGGGAGTCAATGTCGTACCTCTCCTGCATATGGGTGAGCCGCTCTTTCAGAATATATCCATACTGCAGATGCGCAGCCGCGAACTCCCTGCCTATGCACTGGCATTGCTGGAAATGCTGCAGGAATACTTTCAGCAGCTGGAGGCGGAGGATATGACATATATTTGCGACAGCAAAGATGCATGATACCATGGTCTGCTGTTGCGATACGCTCATTTGTTTCGGGTGAAAAGCATCTGTTCAAAACAATTGGATAATTCTCATACCGTGCTATATACTGATGTCGGGAAGCAAAGGCTTCCTTGTATCCGTCAGAGCAACGTATCATAGTGCAGAAAAGAGGATATGCCATGGCCAGACTTACTATATTAAACGATGACAAAAGCATCACCGCCGACTTCACGCCCGGCGCCAATCTGGGCGAGCTGCTCAGAGAGCATATGCCTGAGTTTGCCATGCCGTGCGGCGGCAATCACAAGTGCGGCAAATGCATAGTAGAGATCACGGATGGAGATGCTTCGCCCGAGACGGACGACGAACGGCGGCTTCTGGCACGCTCCAAGGCTCCGGCAGGCTCCAGACTTGCCTGCTTTGTCACACTCTCGGGCGATACGACCGTGAGCGTCAGCCATCATGACGACTCCAAGATACTCTCCTGGTACAAGATACCGGCGCATCGGCTGACCGAGACCGGATACGGCTTTGCCGTCGATATTGGAACGACGACCATCGCCATACAGCTCGTCAACAGAGATACCGGCGAGGTCGCGGCAGAGCGCCGTCAGGTCAACAGACAGCGCGGCTACGGCGCTGATGTCATCTCCCGTATAGAGGCATGCAGAGAGCTGGGCGTGGACGTGCTTTCGGATCTGGTGGCAGATCAGATAGAGGAGCTGTGCCGCGAATGTCTGGCCGAGTCGGGCGTGGAAAATGTCGTGGAATCGGTCGTCACCGGCAACTCCACCATGCTCCACCTCTATGAAGGGCTCGATCCGGCATCCATAGCCGTAAGCCCGTTTCGCGTAGTGTCCAGATTCGGCTGTGAGAGCCGGCGCAGGATATGCGGCGCGCCGGTCTATCTCCCCCGATGCGTTGGCGCCTATGTCGGACCCGATATCATCTGCTCCATACTTGCATCGAATATGACGGACGGGCGCACTCAGCTCATGACGGATGTCGGTACGAACGGCGAGATGGTCATATCCAAAGACGGACGTCTCACCTGCTGTGCCACTGCCGCAGGGCCGGCATTTGAGGGTGCGGGGCTCTCCTGCGGTATGCCTGCCGCTCCCGGAGCCATCAGCTCCGTCAGTGCGGACGGTGATGATGTGACATATGAGGTGATAGGCGATGCCGCTCCCAAGGGTCTGTGCGGGTCGGGCATACTCGATGCTCTCGCCGTCATGGTCAATTCCGGATATATGGAGGAAAACGGTTATATACCCGCCGGATATGATGTAGGCGGCTCCGGCGTGATCATCACGCAAAAGGACGTCCGTCAGATGCAGCTGGCCAAGTCTGCCATATGTGCCGGCATGATCACCCTGATGGAGGACGTGGGAACCGACGCAGAGCATATAGACAGATTCTCACTGGCAGGCGGCTTCGGCAATTCCATCAACAGCGAGAGCGCTGCGGATATCGGCCTCTTCCCGGACGGTCTCAAGCACGTGACCGACTTCATCGGCAATGCCACTCTCGGCGGCGCATATATGCTGCTCAATGACAGGCAGCTGCGTGAGGCATCCGCGCGGATGGCGGATGAGGCGCATGAGATATCGCTCTCCGAGAGCGCCCAGTTCATGGAGCATTATGTGGACTGTATGTCATTTGAAAAGCAATAAGGAATGAATCAAGGAGATATATCGGATATGAGATTTGTCATACAACGTGTCTCGCACGCATCAGTTTCGATAGACGGTCAGGTCTGCGGCGAGATCAAAAAGGGCTTTATGGTGCTCATAGGCATCGCACAGACCGATACTGACGAGATTGCAGATAAGATGGTCAGGAAGATGTGCACCCTGCGCATCTTTGAGGATGGCGACGGCAAGACCAATCTGTCTCTGGCAGATGTGGGCGGCAGTCTCCTGCTGATATCCCAGTTCACGCTGTATGCCGACTGCCACAAGGGGCACCGCCCCAGCTTCATCTATGCCGGCAAGCCCGACATGGCATCTCCCATGTACAAGCATATCATATCCGAGTCAGCGCAATATGTCCCGAATGTACAGCGCGGCGAGTTCGGAGCGGATATGAAGATAGATTTGTGCAATGACGGACCGTTCACCATCATACTCGACTCGGATACGTTGTAAACGATTCTTGCACGCTCACCATATGATGCTGAAGTTAAAGAACTTTGTGCCTCCGACCGGTACATGATTGCCGCACGGCTCGGGGAGATGCCGATCTAGTCTGCATCTCCCTGATATTCAAATGACCTCAGAAACTCCTGCGCCCGCTGCGTACGGGGCTTTTCAAAGAATGCCCGCGCCTCCCGGCTCTCCTCGGCTATCTCACCATTTTCCAGAAATATCACACGATCGGCTATCGCCCTTGCAAAGCTCATCTCATGCGTGACTATCAGCATGGTGCTGCCCTGCTTTGCCAGATCCAGCACCACCTGCAGCACCTCATGCACCATCTCGGGATCGAGCGCTGCCGTGATCTCATCCAGCAGCAGCACCTCGGGATGCATTATCAGCGCCCGTACTATGGCTATCCTCTGCTTTTGTCCGCCTGAGAGCTGCCTCGGATAGTCATTTTTCCTGTCGGCAAGACCCACCCGCTCCAGCAGCTCTGCCGCCTCCGCCTCGACCTCATCGCGGCGCCGCCGCTGCACCTTCACAGGTGCCAGAGTGATATTGTCCAATATTGTCATATGAGGGAAGAGATCATAGCTCTGAAAGACCATTCCGATCTTCTGCCTCAGTACGGCGATATCCCTTGCATCCGAGCAGATCCGGCTCCCGTCCAGATATATCTCTCCGCCCTGTATATCCTCCAGACCGTTCAGGCATCGCAGAAATGTACTCTTGCCGCAGCCTGACGGGCCGATGATGACTATCACCTCTCCCCGGTTTACATCAAGATTGATATCACGCAGTATCGTCTGATGATCGTACTCCTTGTGCAGCCCTCTTACCGACAGCAGCGCCTGCTCCATCATGACCACCTCTTTTCAAGATATAGTGACAGCCTGCCTATCGGCCAGCATATCAGAAAATACAGCAGAAATACCGTACCGAATATGCCGAATGCCGCATTGGGCGAGCTTTTGCGATTTGCCTCGATGATCTGCTGCGCGACCTTCAACACCTCCACGATACCTATCATCATAACCAGGCTCGTTGTTTTGATCATCCTCGTGATAAGGTTGATGGACAACGGTATCAATCTTCGCACCGTCTGCGGGAGTATCACATAGCAATAGACCTGACGCCTGTCCATACCGAGAGCCATGGCACTCTCGTATTGTATCTTGGGTATACTTACGAGTGCGCCGCGCACCAGATCGCCCATCTCGGCAGTCCCCCAGAAACAAAAGACAAGTATCGCCGACATCTCTGCATCCAGATCCCATCCGAATACGCGCGTCGTCCCGAAGTAAACTATAAACAGAAGCACCATCTGAGGCATGATGCGCACTGTCTCCAAGTAGATGCGAAATGCAGCCTTCAGCAGCTTGTTTTCAGATGTCATGAGTACACCGACGATCATCCCCAGTACCAGACTGACCGCGACAGAAATCAAACTGATGCGCACCGCGACCCACAGTCCCGCGAGAAGCCTTATGAAGTTTTTGCCCTTGAAAAGCACGTCAATCCCCAAATTCCGCATATCTCAGTTTCCTTTCCAGCAGATGCCCGAGCAGAGATACCGGCAGCAGCATGATCAGATAAAATATCACCAGAAGCGTCAGGCACTCTATCGTCTTTGCATACATGCCTATCAGATCCTTTGCCGTAAACATCAGATCCATCAGACTGACAGTTGAAAATACGCTTGTCTCCTTCAGGAGAAATATGACATTAGCGATGATGCCCGGCACGCTTGACGAGACCGCCTGCGGCAGCACGATATATCCGAATATCTGCCTCCGGCTCATTCCCAGACTTGCGGCGCTTTCGTACTGTATCGCCGGTATGCTCTCCAGCCCGCTCCTCAGCGTCTCCGTCATATAGGCTCCTCCGAGCAGTCCCAGCCCCCACATCCCGCAGCTCTCCGGCGAGACGCGAAGCCCCACCTTGGGGAGCGCGAAATACATGAAAAAGAGCTGCACCAGAAGCGGTGTATTGCGAAACAGCTGTGTATAGACCGAGACTATACCTCCCGCGACCGGAAGTCTGAAATGACGGACTGCGGCGCCGACCAGTCCTATCACCATGGCGATGCCGACGCCCTTTAGTCCTATACTCATGGTCAAAAGCAGTGCTTCCTCAAATCGGGGAAGATAAGAAATCATAACATCCAGATCCACGCTGACCCCCGTTTGTGCTTACCTGTTATCCGCTGCTGTCTCTGCGGGATCCGTGCCTGCCGTTTCATCGGCTGTGATTTGTGCAGCTTCTGTCTCTGATGTCTCGGCATTTACGGTCTCCGGCGCCCCGGTTGTCACAGTCTCAGTCGCCTCGCCGGATATGACGCCTCCCTCGACTACAAGCGTATCCTCATAGTCCTTTCCGTAGGTATCAAGCAATGTAGCCTCGTAGTCCGCATGGAAGAATCGCTCCTCTCCCAGCGACCTTATCTCGTCATTCAGCCAGCTCAGCAGGCTCTCATTGCCCTTTGTGACCGCGGCAGCGATGGTATCCGCACTGCCCAGAGACGGTATTCCGACAGTATATCCGGGATTGTCTATGGCAAATGCGATCACCTCCGTATTGTCGTTGGCCCATGCGACGCCGCTTCCGTTTTCAAATGCGGTCTTTGCCTGCGCATATGCGTCATACTTCTGCAGCTTGATATTGGGATAGTTCTTTTCGAGATATGTCTCAGCCGTCGTACCGGAGATGACTATGATCTCATCGTCCGCTCCGATATCGTCCAGACTCGTCACAACAGCGCTGTCAGGCGATACGACGCCAAGCGCCACATTCATGTACGGCAGAGCGAAGTCCACTTCTTCGGCTCTCTCCGGCGTGACGGTAAAGTTTGCAAGAATGATATCAACCTTGCCTGTCTGGAGGTACTCGATACGGTTTGCCGCCTCCGTAGATACATAGTTTATCTTCACTCCGAGATCCTCTCCGATGCGGTTGCCGAAGTATACGTCATATCCCTGATACTCGCCATTCTCATCAACATAGCCAAACGGGCTCTTGTCCGAAAATACGCCGATATTGACAGTGCCGCTCGACTTGATCTCGTCTACGGTTCTGTATACGACCTTCTTGGCGGATGTGCCCTCCTGAGAAGCCGATGTATCCTGCTGCGCTGCGTTCTGCTGTGACTGTGCCGTCTGCGCTGACTGTGTGTCCTGCTTTACACCGCAGCCGGTCAGAGCCGTCGCCGTAAGTGCCAGAACCATAAGTGCTGCCGATATGAACCTTATTTCCTTTTTCATTGGATGTACCCCTTTCCTTTTTAAGCATAAAAAAACCGGAAGCTATGATAAGCTCCCGGTTCAACGGCCTTATACTATCTCACACTGCGGCGAGATATCATACATCGGTGCAACACAAGGTAGACGAATGCACCTGGCCATATAGATATGCCCGGGAGAACAACATTCGGCTACAACAACACATGCACATTCTGTTGGCAGCGTCCGCTCTGTTCATCGCATCCATCTCCTTTCCTGATTTTTGTTGCTCAAATTTGATGTTGACAATATACGCCACATATCCCGCTTCGTCAATAGTTTTTTAGATGAGCACGCATGCCGTATATGCGAGCGTATTGGGGCCGTGATTGTACGCGAGCCCCGAGTCCGTGCAGACCTTGCTGACCAGCAGTCCGCATGCCTCCATCGACGGGTGTGCCTTGTTCGGAAATCTGCACGGCTCATCGGGATATGTACACTTGGCACATATGGTGCATCCGCCCGTTCCCATGAACATGGCCGGCTGCCCGCCGTCCAGCACCTCACCTGTGAGCTTTTCAAAGCGCTCCTTGTGCGCCTGAGCACAGTCATGGATGGTCTCGAAATCAAACTCATCCTCCATCTGAGCGACGGACTGCACCAGTATACCGTGAGAGAACTTTTTCACTGCCTCGCGCATCTCCTCAAGTGAGCCGCAGGCAGGCGGGCATGTCCATCTCGTACCGTAAGCATTGCATTTGCCGTCGCTGCACATATCCCTCACCTCCGGCATAAATACCAGAGCGTCCATGTTCAGCTCCTGCACATAGTCAAATTCCGCATCCTCCGCCAGCTTTTTCAGCTCCTCCAGTGTCATAGTCCATCTCCTTATCCGGCACATATCATGTGCCGCAGCTCTCCTCCGGCGCACCCGCCGAAGCGTTTTCGCCTACATTACCTTTCCTAAAAGCAGCAACGGCCGAGGCAATGGCCTCGACCGCTGTATCGCAGAATCGCGTGAGCGCTAAATGCACTGCGATCCTGTATCAGTCGGGGACTTTGTCCCCGATATGCTTTATATGGCTCTCAGGCGCATCCTTCCTTGCAAGTCAGGCAACCAGTGTCTTTGCCTTCTGTGCGCAGGAACCTGCATCTTCTGTATAAGCATCAGCCTTGATCTCATCGCAAAGTGCCTGAGTAACAGGAGCTCCGCCGATCATGATCTTGAATGTGCTTCTCTCAGGCATCTCATTGAGAGCTGCTACAGTATCCTTCATTGAAGGAATCGTAGTTGTAAGCAGAGCTGACAGGGCTACGATCTTGACACCCGGATTTGCCTTTACAGCCTCGACGAACTTCTCTGTAGGAACATCAACGCCGAGGTCGATAACTTCAAATCCTGCGGACTCAAGCATCATGGAAACCAGGTTCTTGCCGATATCATGCATATCGCCTGCAACAGTACCGATGATGAGCTTGCCGAGTGCTCCCGTCACACCTGTTGCCAGATGCGGCTTGAGAACCTCTACGCCCTTCTTCATGGCTCTTGCAGCTACAAGCATCTCGGGAACGAACAGTTCGCCGTTCTTGAACTTCTCGCCGACCTCGCCCATAGCGGCGATCATGCCGTCATTAAGGATGGCATTGGGCTCGCAGCCCGCGTCGAGTGCCTCCTGAACAGCCGCTCCGATCTTCTTTGCGCTGCCCTTGATTGTCAGATCATAAACTTCCTGAATACCTGCCATCTGTAAAATCCTCCTTTTTACATATGTGCACTTTACAATGTTGCTCTACCTTGTTACTTTACCGGCCCGAACAATCCCTCTCTGTAAGCAGAGATATATTCCATGCAATAATCGTCCAGACCCAGAAGTGCTTCCGTTGCATATATGAGGCCCATCATATCTACGTTGGTCGGGTCGAGTATCGCACTGTCAAGTCCCGCGTTCATCGCAAGGACAGTGAACCCATAGTTGAGATACTTTCTCACGGGAAGGTTGAAAGAGATGTTGCTTACGGCAGCAGTGATATGGATATCCTCGTACTGCTCCCTGATCGTCTTTATGACGGTCGTGTTGGTCTCGATGCCGTTCTCCGAGGTGCAAAGCATCTCTACCAGCGGATCTATATGGATCCTGGACGGTGCGATGCCGTACTCCTTCGCCTTGGCCATGATCTTGTCAAATACCTTCAGTCTGTCGGCTGCGGTCTTCGGTATACCTGTATCATCCGAAAGCAGAGCCGCTACCTCCCACTTCGTATCAGCGATAGCCGGGAAGATGACATCCATCTTGTCGCCCTCGCCCGATACCGAGTTGATCAGTCCCGGTCTCTTGCAATACGGGAATACCTCTACCAGCACCTTCGGATTGGGGCTGTCCACGGCAATCGGAACATCCGTAACCTCCTGGATGCAGTCGATCATCCACTTGAGAGTCTCCACCTCAACGGCCACATCGGTAGATGCGCAGCAGTCGATGAACGACGCGCCCGCCTCTGCCTGCTTGAGAGCTCTCTTTTTGATGAACTCACTATCCCTGTTCGCTATGGCTTTAGCCACAATCGGGATAGAGCCGTTGATCTTCTCACCAATAATAATCATAAGCTTTCTCCTGGTTCATAAAAATGTGAAACGTAATACATAGGATTTCTTCATAAGACTGTATAAAGTATAATGCAATGATTTTGGAAATGCAATTGATATTACCATGCCTCAAACTTGCCAAGGCAGGTAAAGCGAATGGCATATACGGTTGATTTGCGGTTCGCAAGTATAAAAAAGCTCCGTTTTCGCACGTCCGGCTCCGTCGCGCCCGCTTTCTGTCCGCTCGTATACTTTTTGATTTACGAAATTTCCTGAGATATAGGGATTGCTGTATATCCCGTCTCATCCTCCTCGATTTTCAAAATGAAATCAAAGATATTATGTTTGATGCACATCCAGAAATCCGCCTCCGGCAAATCCTTTTGTGTTTCAGGATTGAAGAACTTGCGGCCGCTCAGATTCTTTTGCTGCAGGAGTTTTTCCTCCAGCTCCGGGAACGGCTGTCCCGTGAGCAGTGCCTGAAGATACTGAGCACACAGCTCGTCCTCCTCCGCGATGCTTTTGCCTTCATTGCCCATGCAGACAAGCGAGACATGCTCAGGATTTTTCGACAATATATATGCTGCTATGGCTGATGCATTTACGAAGCTTCCGGTGATGATCTCGTCTGCGTGCACGGCATTCACTATCCCCTGCGTCCCCGCGCTTGTTGTATGGACAGCGACTTTGCCTGCTATATCCTCCGGTCTGACGGACGATGGGGAGTTACCGAAATCGAATCCATCGCAGCGGATGCCTCCCCGCTCGCCGAACAGCACGCACCCCGGAAGCCTGTCGCGGTATGCCAATGCGTCCTGCATCGATCCGACCGGACGTATCTGCGACGCACCCATAGCGTGCAGATAACATTCCAGGGAAAATGCACGGAATACGTCAATGATGACCGTCAGCCCGCGTGCCTGCCTCGCGCCGTCTATCATATGTCCTATCGTGATTCTGTTCGGATCCATACCGGTTTCCCTTTCGCAAAATACTTAAGCTTCTGTTCAGAAATTCTACACTTTGTGAACACACATTCTTCACAGACGGCATTTATACTGCAACCA
>CAVJQN010000100.1:0-9679 GCA_963651635.1 Agathobacter sp. | reverse complement strand
GAATATTCCTCCTCATTCTGCGCTCTGAGCATCTGAGCATGAAAGCTCGCCTCGTATACAGACGCCTTGCGCAATATCTCCTCACAAGAGGCGATCTGCGCCTTCGCCGACTCGATCTCCGCCTCCAGCTCGCTCATGCTCTTTTCGGGGAGCGTGAACTCCTTTGAGGCAAATGTCTGAGACAGCGTACCCATCACGGCCACGGTCTCCGCCTTGTCTACCGACATGAGGCGCACCAGCCTGATATCCGGATCTGCCGCGAGCTGCTCATATTCGTCCTTCTCCAGACGATAGAAGTGGATATCATATCCTGCCGCTTTCAGCTCCCCTAGCTGCTGTACGGAAAAATCGCCCCACTCGCAGATGCGCTCAATCTCGGCATTGTCCGCGCTGATCGTCTGCTCCAGCTCGCTCTTTTTGTCCAGCGCGCCTCGTACCTCGCGGTAGAGCTTTTCGAACTCGCCGTCTGAGAGAAGCTCGGACTTGATATGGCTTTTGTCCTTTTTGTCAGGAGCATAGTCTCTGAGTGCCGATGCTGTCCTTGACAGGCTCTCAAATCTCTCCGTCGCAGCACGGCTCGGCGCCTTGCGCTCTGCCAGATGCAGCAGTCCCAGATCTCTGAGGCCGTCGAGCATCTCGTCTTTTCTGGAGACGGATGACACGATACAGATCATTTTCATCTTTTCGATCATTTCGCCGCCTCCGTCAGTTTCTTCTTGGAAATCTTGCCGCGCACCACGGCTGCCGTCTGCTGATCGCCCAGGAATACACCTATCACGCGGATATTTTCCTTGGCCTCAGGTATCTTGACCTTCTCGAAGAGGTTGACTCTCTGCGATGTGGACCGCAGCTCCTTCTCCAGAAGCGCCTCCTGCCTGCGCAGTGTTGATACCAGTGCATCCAGCCGCGCTATCTCGCGCAGTTTGACTAATGCTGTATCGACCCATAGAGGATAGTCCTCGATGTCGTAGCTGATATCCTTGAATGTGAGCTCCTCGAACTTGGGGATAGTCACACCAGCGATATTTTCATTGCGACAGATGACGGTATCGGGCTGCACCAGATGGTCGAGCTTCTTGTCCTCATCGAACAGCTCGTTCTCCGTAAATACTGCCACCCAGTCGTCCAGATCCCCTATCATCCTGCTGCGCTCGACATCCTTTTGAGCCAGCTCATCGCGTGTCTTCATGATGACTGTCTGCAGCTGCTGCTTTTTGAGCTGCAGCGTCGGAAGATACCGCTGATACTGCTTGAGACGATCCTTTTGAGTCTTTTGCTCATTTTTCGTAAGTTTGATCGCCATAGGCCGCTCCTTTTACTTTAATGCAGCCTTGTTCGGCCATCTCTCCTGCAGCAGACTGGTCTTCATACCTGTCTCGTTCGGCTCGAAGCACTCTGCGAGGATCTCCCAGCCCAGATCAAGCGCATCCTCCAGCGGGATATTCACGCTCAGATCCATCAGCTTCGTCTCGAAGAGCTCTCCGTACTTGAGGAGCTTCTCGTCCCAGTCACTCATGACAAAGCCCATGGACTTCTTCTCCAGAGCCTCCTTGTACTGGGAATACAGACGGATCATGCCGTCCATCAGGGAGCGGTGGTCGTCACGCGTCTTGCCGTTGACGTTCTGCTTCAGACGCGACAGCGATCCGAAGGGCTCGATATGACCGTTCTTCAGATAGTACTGTCCCTCCGTGATATATCCCGTGTTGTCGGGTACCGGATGTGTGACATCATCGCCGGGCATCGTCGTGACGCCGAGTATGGTGATGGAGCCTGCGCCCTCGATATCGACCGCCTTCTCGTAGCGCGATGCGAGACAGCTGTACAGATCGCCGGGGTACCCTCGGTTGGAGGGAACCTGCTCCATGGTGATAGCCATCTCCTTCTGCGCATCCGCGTAGTTGGTCATATCTGTCAGGAGCACCAGCACCTTCTTGCCGCCCAGCGCGAACTGCTCCGCTACCGCCAGCGCCATATCGGGCACCAGCGTACATTCTACTATGGGATCGGACGCGGTATGGATGAACATGACCGTATGGCTCATGGCTCCGCCCTTCTCCAGTGTATCGCGGAATGCCAGATAGTCGTCATACTTGAGTCCCATGCCGCCCAGCACGATGACATCTACCTCTGCCTGCAGCGCGATGCGCGAAAGCAGGGCATTGTACGGCTCGCCGGATATGGAGAATATCGGGAGCTTCTGGCTCTCTACCAGTGTATTGAACACATCGATCATCGGGATACCTGTACGTATCATGTTCTTGGGCATGATACGTCTGGCCGGGTTGAACGACGGTCCGTTGATCGCGATCATGTTTTCCGTGAGTGCCGGACCGTGATCTCTGGGTACGCCCGCTCCGTCAAATACACGTCCCAGCAGATGATCCGAAAATGATACCATCATCGGTCTGCCGAGGAACCGTACCGTATCGCTGGTGCTGACACCCATCGCACCGGCAAATACCTGAAGCGATACACGGTCATTATCCAGCTTGATGATCGTCGCGTAGCTGTCGCCGACCAGAGCAAGGTCGCCGAGTCTGACATCCTTGGCTCTGACGGTGACGACGTTGCCGACGATCGATTCTATCTTTGTATATACTTTCTGCACGTTAACGCCTCCTACTTCTCAGCCTTGGACATATAGAAATCCGTGATCTTATCTGCCTGCGCCTTGTACTCGGGTGACTCGAACTCGGTACCGTGCCAGTCGAGGAACTCCTGTCTGAGCTGGTTGAAGAAGCTTCGGATCTCGTTCTTGTCCTCCAGAGTGTAGGTCAGAGTCAGAGCCTCATACATCTTCTCAAACTCCTGCCTCTGCCTCTCCGGCGAGCATGCCGCATCGATAGGATCAAAGGAGTTCTGCTGGAGATATACCGCATCGAGCAGCTCACCCTTCTGGTAGATGATGTAGTCCTCGGAGGATGTACCCTCCTCGCCTACGACCTTCATCATCTGGTTGATCTCATTGCCCCTCCTGAGGATGGATCTGGCTTCCTCGACACGCTTCATATCCACGACGCCGTTGTACTTCGACCATGACTCCATAGGATGGATAGACGGGTACTTGCGCGCGTCCGAACGCTCTCTGGACAGTCCGTGGAATGCTCCTACGACCTTGAGCGTGGCCTGCGTCACGGGCTCCTCGAAGTTTCCTCCGGCGGGTGATACCGTACCGCCTATGGTGACGGACGCTATCTTGCCGTTCTTGAGCTTGACCTTGCCTGCTCTCTCGTAGAAGGATGCTATCGTGGACTCCAGATATGCCGGGAATGCCTCCTCGCCGGGGATCTCCTCCAGACGTCCGGACATCTCTCGCATCGCCTGCGCCCAGCGGCTCGTGGAGTCTGCCAGCAGCAGCACGTCCAGACCCATCTGTCTGTAGTACTCCGCCATGGTGACTGCCGTATAGCAGGATGCCTCACGCGCGGCTACGGGCATCGATGATGTGTTGCATATGATGATGGTTCTCTCCATGAGAGAGCGTCCCGTCTTGGGATCCTCCAGCTCCGGGAACTCCTTGAGGATCTCGACTACCTCTCCCGCACGCTCTCCGCAGGCTGCGATGATAACTATATCAGCCTCGCTGTTCTTGGCCTCCATATGCTGCAGCACGGTCTTTCCTGCTCCGAAGGGACCGGGTACGCAGAATGTACCGCCCTTGGCTACCGGCAGGAACGAGTCGATGCATCGGATCTGAGTGACCAGCGTCTCGTCCGGACGCAGCCTCTCCTCGTAGCACTTGACTGCCTGCTTGACCGGCTGAGTGATGACCATGCTCAGCTCCTTCTCCTCTCCGGCGGCATTTTCTATCACGCATATGGTCTGTCTTACATTGTATGTTCCCTTTTCCTTGATGGACTTGACCTTCCAGTCCTGCCCCTTGAGTGTGAAGGGAACCATGATCTCATGCGTGAACAGACCCTCCGGCACGCTTCCGATGAAGTCTCCTGCCTCTACGGGATCGCCTGCTGCCACGCACGGTGTGAACTCCCAGTCTCTGTCCGGGATGGGATCGAGGTATACGCCTCTCTCAAGGAAGAAGCCGCACTTGTCCGCGAGCTCCGGAAGCGGGTTCTGAAGTCCGTCATAGACCTGCGTCAGAAGTCCGGGGCCCAGCTCGACGCTCATCAGTTCGCCGGTGAACTCTACGGGATCTCCGACCTTGACGCCGTTTGACATCTCATAGATCTGCATGCTGGCTATGCCGTCGTTGATACGGATGACCTCACTCTTGAGGCGCTTTCCGTCAACCAGGATATAACCAACCTCGTTTTTGTGAACGGCACCCTCGAAGCTGACATTGGCCAGGTTCCCGTTGATGCCGGTTACATATCCTGTTACTGTTTCCATTCATTGTCTCCTGTCATAAGCTGTAGACACGCTGCTGCACCTGGTCGAAAAGGCGTTTGAACTCCTCCTTGCCCTTTGACTGTACGAAGCATTCCTGTCTCTCCAGCAGCTTGAGTTTGATAGCATACCCGAACAGATAGATATCATCAAAGGCATGCAGACCCACCAGTGAATCCAGATTTTCAAATTCATAGTCCAGCAGGATCTTCTCCGCCTCGAGCGGGTTCTTCGCGTTCATCGCGGCCGAAGCTACCTGTGATGTGACATAATCCTTGTCATATTCGTTATGGTAGGCTCTGCCGAGCTTGACGCTCCTTTGATGATTCAGCTCCCTCATGAGATTCTGATACATAAGGTACCACTCCTTGACGAGCGGTCCGTCCTTTGAGGAAAGTGTCAGATTCTCCAGCAGCTTATAGCTCGATTCGCTCACATTGGGCTTGCATTGAGCGAGGAACTCTTCATAGCTGATGGGCATCTCACCGTCTGATCTCAGATCCGGCAGGCTGGCTATCAGATAATAGTACGAAGCCATATTCCCTCCTTCCTGCCTCGCGGGTATATAACTACTCGCTCAGCTCGATATTTCTGAAATAAGGCATCAGCATCTGCATGATCTCCTCGTCTGAGCAGTCAAAGTAGCCGGAGCCGTCCTTGGATGCAAGACGGAAGCCGGCGCGTACACCCTTCGTCGGTCTGATCTCGAGGCCTTTTCTGATCTCATCTGCCAGCTCGGCTTTCAGAGCGTCGCTGACCTGCGCCACCTCTGCGGTATACTTCGATACATCCTCGTCCGTCAGGACTGCATGTATCAGCTTGCCGAGCGCCTCGTCTGTCAGGCTGTCCTTGATCTTGGCGGAAAGAATCTTCTCGACCTCAGCCTGAACCTCAGCCTTGAAGGCAAGCATGGCATCTCTCTTGGCCTGCTCCGCACTGACAGCGGCGCTCTCCTTGAGGATACCTATCTCCTTCTCCGAGGTCTCCTTGATGCTCTTGGCCTCTGCTCTGGCGTCAGCCACGATCTTCTCCGCCTTTTGCTGCGCTTCGGAGATTATGGTCTGAGCCTGTGCGTTGGCCGCGTCTATTCCGTCTTTGCGAATCGACGAAACCAGGTCCTGAATCTGCAACTCCATAAATTTACATCCCCTTCCTTCCGTTTATCAGACCCCTTTAGCTATTCCTGATCTATGCTTATAATACGTAATTATAAAAAAATAACGGTTTTGTGTCCATACAGCCGCCTCATTCGTCATTATTACGCATAAACCGCAACAGATACATGTCAGTATAATTCATTTTTCACAATGTTCAAGCACTAATTGATATTTTTTTGTCACAGTGCAATATAAAAGACCGCCCCTTTCGGAGCGGTCAAAGGTATGCCTTTTTCTTGTCTTTATTTCAATACATCGCTGCGGCTTATCGAACCATAGCCGGTCTGTGCGGGTCAAATGTCCAACCGGGGATATAGAACTGCATGCCCTTGACATCGTCTCTCGCACCGCAGTTATTGTCGATATAGCGCTTGTTGGCCTCCAGCACCTGTGCTCTGTCTATCTCCACGCCCAGTCCCGGTGCGTCCGGCAGGTCGATGCATCCGTCCACGATCTGCAGCGGAGCCTTGGTCAGTCTGTTCAGACCCTCCTGCCAGATCCAGTGCGTATCAAGGCCGTTGAGTCTGCCCGGTACTGCAGCCGCTGCCTGCACCATCATCGCCAGAGATATGTCGAAGTGGTTGTTGGAATGGCAGCCCCACATGAGTCCGAACTCATTGCAGATCTGGCCAACTCTAACTGAGCCGTTCATCGTCCAGAAATGGGGATCTGCCAGCGGGATATCCACACTGCGCAGCGAGATGCAGTGATGCATCTGACGCCAGTCGGTATCTATCATATTCGTAGCTGTCGGGATATTGGAGAGCTGTCTGAACTCAGCCATCACCTCACGCCCGGAGAATACTCCCTCCGCGCCGCAGGGATCCTCGATATATGCCAGCACCTTCTTGAACTCAGGCGCATACTTCAGTGCCTCAGCCAGCGACCATCCGCCGTTGGGATCCAGGTCTATCCTCGCATCCGGGAACGTCTCCTTGAGTGCCTGCACCGCCTTGAGTTCCTCTGCTACGGAGAATACACCGCCCTTGAGCTTGAAGTCCTGGAAGCCGTACTTGTCATATGTAGCCTTAGCCAGCGCTACGATATGATCGGGATCCATAGCCTCCTCGTGGCGCAGCCTGTACCAGTCGCAGTCGCTGTCCTCCTCGGATATGTAGGGCATATCGGTTCTCTTTCTGTCTCCTACATAGAAAAGATAGCTGAGGAATCTGACGGACTTTCTCTGGATACCGTCTCCGAGCAGAGATGCCATCGGAACCTCGAGATACTTGCCGAGGATGTCCAGCATAGCCGTCTCGATAGCTGTCACTACGTGCACGCCCGTGCGCAGATCGTATGTCTGATTGCCTCTGACATCATCTGCGATATGCTGTGAAAGCCATGCGCTCACCCTGTTCATGACATTCTTGTAGTCGCCGACGCTGCTTCCCAGCACTATATCCTTGACCATATTCATGGCGTCGGTGATCTTCTGTCCGCCGGGCACTTCTCCGACGCCCTCTCTGCCGTCCGAGTCCGTAAGTATGAGGATATTCCTCGTAAAATACGGGCCGTGTGCTCCGGACAGGTTCAGCTCCATGCTGTCATAGCCTGCTACCGGAAATACCTCCATTGCTGCGATTGTTGGTTGTGCCATTTCATTTCCCCCATATATGTGCCGGAAGCTCCGGCCGTTTTACGGACAGACCGGCGCGTATCCTGCCATCGGAGTCGCGTCATCTCTCCTGCCCGCATGCTTACTAACATTACTTTATCCGGCATCAAAAATCAACCGTTCAGATATCATTGCGGACTATATCCTCCATGCTCTCGCGCTTCACTGCCACATAGCTCTCGCCGCCGCGCAGCATGACCATGGCGGGTCTGGGGATACGGTTGTAGTTGGATGCCATGGAGTAGTTGTATGCGCCTGTCGTGCATACCGCTATGATATCTCCGCGCTTTACATCGGCAGGGAGCATGACCTTGGGCTGGATGATATCGCCGCTCTCGCAGCATTTGCCTACCACATCAAAGAGCGTGTCGGCCTGCTCATCCATGCGGCTCGCGTCGTATACCGTATACTTGGAGCCGTAGAGCGCATAGCGCGGGTTGTCCGTCATACCTCCGTCTACCGATATATATGACTTGTAGCCCTCTATCACCTTCATCGCTCCGGCAGTATAGAGCGTCATGCCTGCGTCCGCCACTATGCTCCTGCCGGGTTCGAGTATGATCTTGGGATAGGCAATGCCGAGACGCTCGCAGTTTTCTCTGATGGTTTCTGCCACGGACTTCGTCTTGCGCGTAATATCTATATGTCCGTCGCCATCGACATAGGATACACCGTAGCCTCCGCCCAGATCCAGCACCTCGAGCTCATATCCGAGCCTGTCCTTCACGTATGCCATGAACTCCAGCATGACCCTCGCCGCCTGCTCATAGACGTCCTCGCCGAAGACCATAGAGCCCACATGGCAGTGGATGCCCCGCAGGTCGATATGGGCACACTCTATCGCTCTTTTTACTATACGCTCCGCGCTGCCTGTCTCGATCGGGCTGCCGAACTTGGAGTCAACCTTGCCTGTCGCGACCTGCTCGTAGGTGTGCGGATCGATGCCGGGCGTCACTCTGATGAGTATCTTCTGGACGATGCCACGCTGCGCTGCCATCTCCTCCAGTATCTCCAGCTCCTCGCCGCAGTCCACTACGAAGTATCCGACTCCGCTGTCGAGCGCCAGCGCTATCTCGGCATCCGTCTTGTTATTCCCCTGAAAATACGCCCTGCTCATGTCAAATCCGGCCTGCACCGCGGTATATATCTCTCCGCCGGATACGACATCCACTCCGATGCCCTCCTGTGCACATATCCTGTATATCTGCTTGAAGGAGTTGGCCTTGCTGGCATAGATCGGAAGGCTGCCCTGAGGGAATACTCTCTCCATAACAGCCTTATAGGCTCTGATATTGGCTCTGATCCTGTCCTCGTCCAGAAGATACAGGGGAGTGCCGTACTTCGCGGCCAGCTCCGTTGTGTCCTGCCCGGCGAAGAACAGATGTCCGTCCTTGATGCTGATGTTGTCGCATATCATATCCTCGTACCTCCTGTACGGCGCGGTGTCCTAGCTTCATTGTCTTTCTATATATAGTATTTCTTTATGATACAGGATTGCTTCGCGCGTTGCGCTCCCGCAATCCCTGCAAAGCATTCGTAATTTGCTCATTTTCCTACGGAAAATGGCTACTTACTCATGCTTTGGCAGGTCTCAAGGTCACAAACCCTCCCGCAAGCAAGCTTGCATCGGGTTTGTGACTTTGATCCCTTGGTATCTCATATCATACTTGTCATATCATACAACCCCGCAGGCTGATCCGTCAGCCATGCGGCGGCGCTCAGCGCGCCCTCTGCAAACAGCGCCCTGCTGTGAGCCTCATGCTTGAGTGTGATCGTCTGATTCTGCGTGCCTATCAGCACCTCGTGAATGCCGGCGACATTGCCTATCCGCACTGCAGAGATGCCTATGTCGCTGCTCTCGCGCTTCTTCATGCCGTTTCTGCCGCAGACTATCTCGCTGCCCGGACGCACTTCTCTGACCGCCTCGGCTATCGCCAGTGCCGTACCGCTCGGCGCGTCCAGCTTCCTGTCGTGATGCACCTCCACGATCTCTATCTCCGCATCGGGCATGAGCGACGCAGTCCTCTTCGCAAGGTCTATGAGTATCGCTATACCCATCGAGTAGTTTGCAGCGAAAAACAGCGGTATACGACTTCCCGCCTCTTTTATGGCAGCTCTTTCGTCATCTGTCTGTCCGGTCGTCGCCAGTACGAGAGGCAGCTTCTTTTCAACAGCAAATGTCAGCAGCTCCTGCGTCAGGCTGTGATGTGAGAAATCGACTATGACATCTACATCTGCACATGCATCGTCAAAGCTCTTCGCCACCGGCACCGCGTGTCCGTCCCAAGTCTCCTGACCCGTGGCATTGATATCCACGCCCGCCGCAATCTGCGCGCCGCGATATCCCGTCTGCGCCAGCTTTGCGACCTCGCGTCCCATCGCTCCGTCAAAACCGCTCAGCAGTATCCTCATATAAGCTCCAGACCTCTCATGATCTCCAGCATCTTCTCCTCATGCGCAGTCTCCATAGGAGTCAGCGGCAGTCGGAGATAATTCTCGCAATATCCCATAGCCGTCAGCGCCGCCCTCACGGGGATCGGGTTGACCTCGCTGAACA
>CAVJQN010000099.1:0-9616 GCA_963651635.1 Agathobacter sp. | reverse complement strand
TGACGAGGCGGTTCACGCATGAGCGCAGCAAAAATGATATGAGCTTCAACACGCCGCCGGATCTGCTGATGATAGACGGCGGAAAGGGACAGGTGCACGCGGTGCTTGGCGTTCTTGCGGAGCTGGGACTGGATATCCCCGTATGCGGTATGGTCAAGGACGACCGGCACAGGACGCGCGGACTGTTTTATGATGATAAAGAGATACCGATGAAAGCCGACAGCGAGGCATTCAAGCTGGTGACGCGCATACAGGACGAGACGCATCGCTTTGCCATCGAGTATCACCGAAGCCTGCGGCAGAAGGATCAGATACACTCGGTGCTGGACGACATAAAGGGCATAGGTTCGGCCAGACGCAAGGCGCTGATGCTGCATTTCAAGAGCATCGAAGCAATAAGAAATGCCGATGAAAACGAGCTTGCCGCAGCAGAAGGGATGAACGCATCAGCGGCGAGATCGGTATACGATTTCTTTCATGCGCCCCAAGATGCAGCCGATGGCGCCGATTGAAAATTGAAAAAATGCGGCTCAGTTGATACACTTGAAAAAACCACATACGGAGGGAGAAAGATGAATACTTCAGAAAAGGACAGACCGTCCGTACCTGTGAAAAAGCTGATAGAGCACTACGGATTTACCAATTTCACACCGGATATACCGCTTGATGACATAAGGGTCGCGCTGTGGACGCTGAATCGACCGTCATTGCAGTTGTCGGGTTATTTCGGACACTTCGACTATGAGCGGGTGCAGCTGTTGGGCAATACGGAATGTGATTACCTGACATCGCTGGAGGCAGGGGTACAGGAGGAGCGCATAGACAAGCTCTGCTCGTACGGATCGCCCTGCATGATATTCGCAAAGAATAACAAGCCTTCCGAGATATTTTTACGACAGGCCGAAAAACATAAGGTACCATGTCTGGGCTCGGAAAAGTTTACTGCTGATATCATGGCGGAGGTCACTCTCTGGCTGAAGGAGGAGCTGGCTCCGACTATCACGATACACGGCGTGCTGATGGATGTCTTCGGTGAGGGGCTGCTGATAACGGGCGAGAGCGGTATAGGCAAGTCGGAGGCGGCACTGGAGCTGGTCAAGCGCGGTCACAGGCTTGTATCGGACGATGTGGTGCAGATCAAGCGTATAAATGAAAATATACTCATGGGCACGGCTCCCGATATCACCAGATATCTGATAGAGATGCGCGGCATCGGGGTGATAGACGTCAAGGCGCTCTACGGCGTAGAAGCTGTCAAGGATACGCAGGAGATAGATCTTGAGGTGCATCTCGAGGAGTGGGACAAGGACAGAGAGTACGACAGGCTCGGGCTTCATGACAACTACAAGGAGTACCTCGGCACGCAGGTGGTATATCACGGCGTCCCGGTGCGTCCCGGAAGAAACCTCGCGGTGATATGCGAGACAGCCGCTGTCAACCATAGGCAGAAGAAGATGGGATATAACGCGGCGGAGGAGCTGTATCGCAGAGTGCAGAGCAATTTTGCTAAAAACGGTGATAAAGAGCAGTAAAGACAAAGGGCAGTAAAGATAAAGAGCAGTAAAAAAGGGCAGTGAATGAAAGAATATATCAATGAGCCGATGAGCGCTCATACCACATTCCGGGTGGGAGGTCCCGCCGACAGATATTGCATACCTGAGGATAGGGACGAGCTGACGCAGCTGATACGTGAGTGCCGCTCAAAAGGGATTCCCTACTATATCATAGGCAACGGGAGCAATCTGCTGGTGAGCGACGCGGGCTACCGCGGATATGTGATAGAGATCGGCAGCGGCATGGACACCATAGCATGCAGGGACAGCAGCATCACGGCGGGTGCGGGAGCGTCTCTGGCATCGATAGGCATAGCGGCGAGAAATCACGCTTTGTCCGGCATGGAATTTGCCTCGGGCATCCCGGGGAGTCTGGGCGGAGCGGTAGTCATGAACGCGGGCGCGTACGGCGGCGAGATGAAGGATATACTGCGGCGCGTGCTGGTGACGGACGAACAGGGAGAGCTCACCTACGAGACACCCGAACAGCTGGAGATGAGCTACAGATACAGCAACATCACCGGGCGGGGGCTTATAGTGCTGGAGGCGGAGCTGGCGCTGGAGCCGGGAGATGAGGAAGAGATCCGAAGCACCATGAAAAGGCTCTCTGACGAGCGCAGAGCCAAGCAGCCGCTGGAATATCCCAGCGCAGGATCTACCTTTAAGCGGCCCAAGGGCTACTATGCGGGCAAGCTGATAAGCGACGCAGGTCTCAAGGGCTTTTCTGTCGGCGGTGCGCAGGTATCTGAGAAGCATGCAGGCTTTGTCATCAACAAGGGAAGCGCGAGCGCGGCAGACATCATGGCCGTCATCGGTCATGTCGCGGATGAGGTCGAACGGCGCTTTGGTGTCAGGCTGGAGCCGGAGATCAGGATGCTGGGGGAAATGTAGGACATGGCAAATATATCATTTTCCGAGGCGGTCAAGGCAGAGCTTGTCAAGATCATCCCCGATGCAAAGCACTGCGAGCTGGCTCAGGCGGAGGCGAGGAAGTACTTTACTTTGGTCAGAAAAGACTATACAATACCAGATATTATCCTGAAGCGCAGATGCTGCAGGCGTGCATTTATCCGCGAGGCATTTGTGATATCCGGCACCATCTCGGATCCGGCGAAATCCTATCATTTCGAGATATACTGCCATTCAAGAAAAAAGGCTGATTTCCTGAAGACAGTCATGGAGACCTTTGAGAGCATCACTCCCAAGGTGGTCGAGAGGCGGGGCAGCTGGGTCGTGTATCTCAAGGAAAGCGACCAGATAGTGGATATGCTGGGGATCATGGAGGCTCCCAGAGCCCTCATGGAGATCGAGAATGTGCGCATACTTAAAGGCATGCGCCGCAATGTGAACCGGAAGGTCAACTTTGAAACGGCCAATCTCAACAAGACAGTCTCGGCTTCGATGAAGCAGGTCGAGGATATAGCATATATACGCGATCACGGAGGACTGGAGCAGCTGCCGGTGCAGCTGGAGGAGATGGCGAGGGTCAGACTCAGATATCCGGAGGCGAGTCTGACTGAGCTGGGAGCCTGCATCAAGCCGCCCATCGGCAAAAGCGGTGTTAATCACAGGCTGAGAAAGCTTACGGGATACGCGCAGGATCTGAGAGAACAAAGCTGAGGGATGATAAGGCAGACCGCAAAAACAGTGCGGTTCAATACCGGGGGGAACGAAGATATGAAGAGCAGTGTTGTAAAGGTTAATATATCCTCGAGCGAGGATACAACTCCAGTGGCGCTTATGGTTCAGGCGGCCAGCAAGTACAGCAGCAAGATATATCTGCAGTCGGGCACGAAGCATATCAATGCCAAGAGCATCATGGGTCTGATGTCTCTGATACTCAACGAGGGTGATGAGATAACCATCACGACGGAGGGCTCTGACGAGGACGCGGCGATGGAAGAGATGGTTCAAAGGCTGACAAAAAGTAAATGATGAAATCGGCGCGGTGAACCGAAAGGTTCACCGCTTATTGTTTATATGATAACGCAGATGCGTGTCAGAACCGATCTGCAACACAAAGCACGGAGCTGCGATATATGGCATTTACACATTTACATCTTCATACCGAATACTCTCTGCTGGATGCGTCGGGCAAGATCAGGGATATGATCGCCAGAGGCGTCGAGCTCGGCATGGACTCCATGGCTATCACGGATCACGGAGCCATGTACGGCGTCATAGACTTCTACAAGGCGGCGCGCGAGGCCGGCATAAAGCCCATCATCGGCTGCGAGGTATATGTGGCTCCGGGGTCGAGATTTGACCGCGAGGCGAGCCGCGGCGCCGATGACGAGCGCTACTATCATCTCATACTGCTGGCTGAGAACAATGTCGGCTATGCCAATCTGACCAAGCTGGTATCCAGAGGCTTCACCGAGGGATTTTACTATCGTCCGCGCATAGATAAGGAGCTGATGCGCAAGTATAGTGAGGGACTTATATGTCTTTCGGCATGTCTGGCGGGTGAGATACCGAGACTCATACTGCGAGATCAGTACGATCAGGCCAAGGCAGCGGCACTCGAGTTTCAGGAAATCTTCGGCAAAAACAACTATTTCCTCGAGCTGCAGGATCACGGACTTCCGGGACAGAGGCTGGTCAATCAGAGTCTTATGCGCATGAGCAAGGAGACCGGGATAGAGCTGGTCGCGACCAATGATGTGCATTATGTACGCGCACAGGATGCCGAGGCGCATGATATCCTCCTGTGCATACAGACGGCAAAGACGGTCAATGATACGGACCGCATGCGCTACGAGGGCGGACAGTTCTATCTGAAATCCGAAGAGGAGATGAGAGAGCTGTTTTCGTATGTTCCCGATGCTCTGGAGAGAACGCATGAGATAGCTATGCGCTGCAATGTCGATATAGAGTTCGGAGTGACAAAGCTGCCGGAATATATCATCCCCGAGGAGTATGCGGATTCCTTTGAATATCTCAAGACGCTGTGCCGTCAGGGCTTTGAGAGACGCTATCCGCAGGCTGATAAGGAGCTTGAGGAGCGCCTCGCCTATGAGCTGGAGGTCATCCGGAAGATGGGCTATGTGGACTACTTCCTCATAGTCTGGGACTATATCAACTATGCCAAGACTCATGATATCCCGGTGGGACCGGGCCGCGGCTCGGCGGCAGGAAGCGTAGTATCGTACTGCATGGGCATCACCGATATAGATCCTATCAGATATCAGCTGCTTTTTGAGCGCTTTCTCAATCCCGAGAGAGTCTCCATGCCCGATATCGACGTGGACTTCTGCTATGAGAAGCGCCAGCAGGTCATAGACTATGTGGTGGAAAAGTACGGCAAGGACCGCGTGGCGCAGATCATCACCTTCGGTACGCTGCAGGCAAAGGGGGTCATACGCGATGTAGGCAGGGCGCTGGATCTGCCATATTCGAGATGCGATGCGATAGCCAAGATGGTACCCGGTGAGCTCGGCATGACTCTCACCAAGGCTCTGGAGGTAAGCAAGGAGCTGCGGGAGGCATACGACAGCGATCCTCAGATTAAAAATCTTATAGATACCAGCCTCAAGCTGGAGGGGCTGCCGCGTCACACATCCATGCATGCGGCGGGTGTGGTCATAGCAAGAGAAAATGTAGACGAGTATGTCCCGCTCTCCAAGGCGGCCGACGGCTCCATCACTACGCAGTATACGATGACGGCTCTGGAGGAGCTGGGGCTGCTGAAGATGGACTTTCTGGGGCTGAGGACACTGACAGTCATCAGCGATACATGCAAGATGGTCAGGCGTCGCTGCGGCACAGAGCTTGATATGCTCAAGATTGATTATGACGATAAGGCGGTACTGGACGCCATCGGTTCGGGACATACCGACGGTGTGTTTCAGCTGGAGTCTGCCGGTATGCAGTCGTTCATGAAGGAGCTAAAGCCCGGCTCGCTGGAGGATATCATCGCGGGCATATCCCTGTACCGCCCGGGTCCGATGGACTTCATACCGCGGTATCTCAAGGGCAAAAATGACAGCTCCTCCATAGTCTATGAGACGCCGCAGCTGGAGCATATCCTCAAGCCCACGTACGGATGCATCGTATATCAGGAGCAGGTCATGCAGATAGTACGTGATCTGGCAGGATATTCCATGGGCAGGAGCGATCTGGTACGCCGTGCGATGAGCAAGAAAAAGGCTCATGTCATGGACGAGGAGCGTGCTCACTTTGTCTACGGATATCCCGAGGAGAATGTGCCCGGGTGCGTGGCAAACGGCATACCCGAGGATGTCGCCAATCATATATTTGATGAGATGACGGACTTCGCCAGATATGCATTTAACAAGTCACATGCGGCATGCTATGCATATGTGGCCTATCAGACGGCATATCTGAAATACTACTATCCGTGCGAGTTCATGGCGGCGCTTATGACATCGGTTATGGATATGACCAAAAAGGTCTCGGGCTATGTGCTGACCTGCCGCCAGATGGGCATACGCATACTGCCGCCCGATGTAAATGAGGGCTACGGAGGCTTCTCGGTCGCGCCCGACGGAAGCGGGATCAGATTCGGTCTTTCAGCCATAAGAGGTGTCGGAAGGAGCATAGCCGATGCCGTGGTGGCTGAGCGTGATAGTAACGGAGCATTTGACTCGCTGGAAAACTTTATCGAGCGGATGGCGGGTACGGATATCACAAAGCGCATGATCGAGAATCTTATCAGAGCAGGAGCAATGGATTCCCTGCCGGGAAGCAGACGACAGAAGGTGCTGATAGCGCCGGAGATGGTGGACCGCAAGCTCAAGAACAGAAAGGACAGCCTGAGCGGTCAGTTCTCGCTGTTTGATATAGCGGATGAAGAGAGCAGGACGCAGTTTCGCATGAAGCTGCCCGAGGTGGATGATTTCACCAAGGAGGAGCGGCTGGCCTCCGAAAAGGAGATGCTCGGCTTTTATCTGACCGGACATCCGCTGGAGGATTATCAGAAGACGCTGGACATGAGAACCACGTCACATGCTCTTGATTTTGTACATGACGATGATACCGGCGAATGTACAGCAAAGGACGGCATGCATTATACCGTAGGCGGTATGATCACTGACAGGAATACAAAGATCACGAAGACAGGAAAGACGATGGCATTTCTCACGCTGGAGGATATGACGGGCACGCTGGAGGTGGTCGTATTCCCCAACGACTATATGAAATACAGTCATATGCTGAATGTCGATTCCAAGGTCATCATCGCCGGACGTGCCGATATCAGCGAGGAATCGGACGGAAAGCTGCTGCTGGAGGATATCAGCGAACTGAAGCTTCCGGGGCGCGAGATATGGATACGTATGGAGGATATCGAGCATTACAGGAATTCCTCCAGAAATCTGTACGATGCGCTCTCTGACAGCGAGGGCAGTGATACCGTGGTCATATATCTGGCTGCAGGCAAGCAGATAAAGCGGCTGGACGCGCGATGGAGCGTGACGGCAGATGAGGAGCTGATCGGCAGGCTGAAGGAGCTGTTCGGCACGGACAATGTAGTGCTGAGGTGAGGAGTATCCCTGATGAATGAAGAAAATGTGCTGTGTGCGGCGAGCTCGTATCAGCAGAAGTATTATTTCAATCCGCGCTTTGACAGGATCCCGGAGCGCGTGAAAAAAGAACTGCAGATCATGTGCGTGAGCTTTACCGAGGAGGCGGGAGGCGTGCTTGTCATGGAGTTCGCCGCTGACGGGACTCTGATGATAAGGGTAGAGGCGGATGACGGTGATTATCTCTTTGACGAGATAGAGAGCGGCATCAGGATAGGCAGGATGCAGAAAGAGCATGAGGAGCTCTTCGGGCAGCTGGAGCTGTGCTACAGGGTCATGTTTGACTGCGGAGGGGAGCCGGATGAAAATCGGTGATATCACGATCGACGATGATGCGATGATCCTCGGCCCGATGGCGGGAGTCACGGATCTGCCCTTTCGGCTGCTGTGTCGTGAGATGGGCGCGGCTCTTGCATATACGGAGATGGTGAGCGCGAAGGCTGTGCTCTATAAAAATCGCAATACAAAGGAGCTCCTGCGCACCTGCGAGGCGGATGCTCCGCTGGGACTGCAGCTGTTCGGATCGGAGCCTGAGGTCGTGGCACAGGCAGGTGCGATGCTGGAGGACGGACCGTGGCAGATCATTGATTTCAACATGGGCTGTCCGGTTCCCAAGGTGGTAGGAAACGGAGAGGGATCGGCACTGATGAGAGATCCGCTGCTGGCGGGGCGCATCATCGAGGCGCTCGCAGGGGCTGTCAGAAAGCCGGTCACTGTCAAGATACGCAAGGGCTTTGACGAGGAGCATATCAACGCACCAGAGCTGGCGCATATACTGCAGGAGAGCGGGGCGGCGGCTGTGACCGTCCACGCGAGGACGAGGCAGCAGTTCTACCGGGGACAGGCGGACTGGAAAGTCATAGCGGCGGTCAAGGACGCGGTGACCATACCCGTCATAGGCAACGGTGATGTGACCTGCTATGAGGACGCCGAGCGGATGCGGCAGGAGACCGGATGCGACGGGGTGATGGTGGCGCGCGCCGCCTGCGGCAATCCATGGGTGTTTGAGCGGAGGGCGGACGCCCCCGGCATGCAGGAGCTGCGGGATATGATGCGCAGACATCTCATGCTGCAGATCGAGCTCAGAGGCGAGCGGCAGGGAGTGCTTGAGATGCGCAAGCATCTGGCATGGTATACCAAGGGACTGCGCGGCGGAGCGGCATTTCGCGAAGCTGTAAACAGGACGGAGGCGCTGCCGGATATGCTGGCGCTGATTGATGGGATGGTATGATATGCTTATCTCATTCCTGTGACAGGCAAAATCTGTTTGACAAGCAGATTGTTAAAAACTATACTTACGAAAGCCTTGCGCGGGGAGGTACCGCGCGGCATGAGAACTTTTCATGAAGGTAGGTAGGTTATGGTAGAACATGAGGTTTCATCTGCCGTCATTTCACGTCTCCCGCGATATTATCGTTATCTGAGTCTTATCATGGAGGAGGGTATAGAGCGCATCTCGTCAAAGGATCTTGCGGCTCGTATGCGCGTGACGGCATCACAGATCAGACAGGACCTGAACAACTTCGGCGGCTTCGGTCAGCAGGGATACGGGTACAATGTCAGATATCTTTATAATGAAATAGAAAAGATACTCGGGATCGATAACTATCAGAAGGTCATCATCGTAGGAGCCGGAAAGCTGGCACAGGCTATCGCCAACTATGAGCAGCATCAGAACCAGAGCTTTCAGATAGTGGCGCTGTTTGATATCAATCCCAAGCTCATCGGAACGAGGGTGGGGGATATTCCCATACTTTCCACGGACGAGCTCGCTGACTATGTCAGGGACAATGATGTCAAGATCGGAGGTCTCTGCGTCCCGAAATCACAGGCCGTGAGCGTAGCGAATACTATGATGGCGGCCGGGATCAAGGCAATCTGGAACTTCGCGACTGTAGATCTGGACACGCCGGACGATGTAGTAGTGGAAAATGTGCATTTGTCGGAATCGCTGATGCGGCTTTCGTACCGCGCGAATTCGAAGACAAAGGAAAAGCATTGAGAAACATAATAAAAAGCTAAGGAGAAACACATGTCAGGACATTCAAAATTCGCCAATATCAAGCATAAGAAAGAAAAAAATGACGCTGCAAAGGGCAAGATCTTTACCATCATCGGTCGTGAGATTGCCGTAGCAGTTAAGGAAGGCGGTCCGGATCCTGCCAACAACTCCAAGCTGCGTGATGTGATAGCGAAGGCCAAGGCCAACAATGTACCGAATGATACGATAGACAGAGGTATCAAAAAGGCGGCGGGAGATGCCGGCTCCATCAATTACTCACAGAACACCTATGAGGGCTACGGCCCGAGCGGTGTAGCCATCATCGTCGAGACACTGACGGACAACAACAACAGGACTGCGGCAAATGTCCGCGCCGCGTTCACCAAGGGCGGCGGCAATGTAGGCTCTCAGGGCTGCGTGAGCTTCATGTTCGACAAAAAGGGTCAGATCATCGTAGACAAAGAGGAATGTGAGATGGAAGCTGATGATCTGATGATGCTTGCGCTGGATGCCGGAGC
>CAVJQN010000098.1:0-18314 GCA_963651635.1 Agathobacter sp. | reverse complement strand
TCCGAAGAGCTCTATATATCCGGATTTCTTGCCCTCATCGTCCTGGCTCACCACGATGCTGTACTGCTTCGTATCCTTGATGATGTTCAGCGCCTTTTTCTCCTGTTCATCGGAGAAAAGTCTGTCCCACAGCCTCTTGAACAGGTATTCGCCATCTCTCTGCGAGGAGGCGATGATTCTGTTCTCATAGGAATCATAGAGCATGATGGACATATTGTATCTGTCGGAAAAGCCTGTGACCATCTCCGGGAGATTGCCGTCATCCGCCGTGATTGCATCGTCAATCTCCGCAAATATCCTCCCCATGCTGCCGGATCTCTCCGTTGTATAGTATGATATCAGTCCGAATGTATTCAGCGCCCATGTCATAAACAGTATCAGCGCGATAACCACGGCAAATATCGCCGTAAATCTTAGTCTTATCGATTTTTTCAACTTGTCATCGCCTCCAGTACCTCAAGAGAGTTCATCCTTCTGTCGAGCAGCCGCGCCATCATCGCATCGACATTGTCCGCAAGCTCTTTATAGACCTCATCCGTCAATACAAAGCTGTACAGACTGCCGAGCGGCGTGTGTATGATATAGTCCCATGCATACCTGAAGGCCTCGCTTCCCTGCGGCAGCGGCTCATACTCACCGTTTATAGCCATCATCCGCAGCTCATATATGCGCCTCACCAGCCGGTTGGGTATGGACGGCTTTGTCAATGCCTTCAGTGTCAGATAGAGCAGCTTTAACATCTGCGGCTCACAGATATATTCTCTCGCGTAGTAGTCCGCCAGCTCCAGAAAATAGGTTCCGTAGCAGGTTGTCTCCACATCCTCGAGCAGAGATGAGAAGAAATTATCGACTGACGCACTCTGGAGGGTATAGGAATCACGACCCTCATACAGCTTGAAGGTACCCGATGCAAAGACACTCGTCGCACCCATCAGAGGGCTTCCCTGCCGTCTCGCTCCTCTGGCAAATGCGGATATCTTGCCTCTGTTGTTGGTAAGCAGAGTTATCCGCTTGTCATACTCGCCTATCGGGGCGGATTTGATTATGATCCCGTATACCTCGATGACTCCGTTCATATCACAGATATCTCACAGATCGTTCTTGTCGTAGCCGAAATTCTTCATCTGTATATCGCTGTCGCGCCAGTTGTCCCTGACCTTCACCCACAGCTTCAGGTTGACCTGCATACCCGTCATCTCCTCGATATCCCGGCGTGCCAGCGTTCCTATCCGCTTGAGCATCGATCCTCCCTTGCCGATGATGATCGCCTTGTGCGACTCACGCTCGCATATGACGGTCGCATCCACGTCCATCAGCCGGCCGCTGCGCTCGGTCATCCTGTCTGTCACCACGGCGATGCCGTGCGGTATCTCGTCCGAGAGCAGACGCAGAGCCTTCTCCCTCACGGTTTCTGCCGCTATCTGACGCATCGGCTGATCCGTCACGGTATCCTCATCAAAATACATAGGGCCCACCGGCAGATATTTGAAGATCACATCCAGCAGCTCGTCCGTATTCTTCGCCTTGAGTGCGGATATCGGAACTATCTCATCGGCACAAACCAGCTTGCTGTATCGCTCGATGATCGGAAGAACCTCTTCCTTTCTCTCGAGCATATCCGTCTTATTTATAGCAAGGATCAGTGGCTTTTTTGTGTCCTTGAGTGATGCTGCTATCTCCCTGTCCGACTCACCTATATAGCTGCTGGCCTCCACCAGCCAGACGATCACGTCAGCATCCGCCAGTGTATGCCTTGCGACATTGACCATATACTGTCCCAGCTTGTTCTTGGTCTTGCGTATCATGCCGGGCGTATCGAGAAATATTATCTGTCCCCGTTCATCCGTATAGACAGTCTGCACCTTGTTGCGCGTCGTCTGCGGCTTGTCCGAGGTGATGGCTATCTTCTGCCCTATCAGCTCGTTCATCAGCGTTGATTTGCCGACATTCGGACGTCCTATGATCACTGCTGTTCCGCTCTTTGCCTGCTTGCTGTTCTCTGCCATCCTGCCGCCTTCCTACGCGTGAAACAGCGCCTCAGCCCTGTCCCATGCGTCCCCTGTCTCCTCTATCGCCGCCGCACTGCCTATCGCGCACAGCGCTCCGTCCGACATGACGGCCTCTATGATAGGAGCCAGCATCTGTATCGCCTCCGGAGTGCAGTCAATCACCTCGTCTCGCTGTCTCTGGATATCCTCATCCGTATATCCGGTCAGATATGCCGTCAGATCCGCCATACCTCTTGTATACGGTGTCATAGGCGCATCCAGCACGCCCACCGCACCTATGACCGCCTTTGTCATCTCGCGCTCGTCCGCGTCATACCGGCGTGCATACTCCGCTATGCCCTTATATACCTCGTCCGTCTCCAGTAGCTTCGGATCACGGTATGATGTAAAGCCTGAATTGCCATTCGTTGAAAAAGCCGACGAGCAGCCGTACGCTCCGCCCAGCACCCTGATATTGTTCCACAGATAGTCATAGTTCAGCAGCGTTCTCAGCACCAGCAGCGCTCCGCTGTACTGCAGGCCGTGATTTTTGAAATTGCCGAATCTGGCGACATAGTTCACCATGGACGGCGTCTTCCATGCCTCGCGTCTGTGAGCAGCCTTAAAGCAGGTCTCTCCGGCATCCTCCGCCGCTCCTGCATTTCTCGCCATGATCTTCGCATATTCCGTCTCATCCTGCTCACTGCGTGAGGGATGGAGCTCATCGGCACAGCCCTCGATGACCGTCCGCGCCTGTTCATAGCCCATTTCATCGCATATAAGAGATATCATGAGATTGCCTTTTCTGAATATATGCGCCGCGATGCTCTTGAGCTTCGCGCACAGATCGTCCGCGAGCTCATCGAAATTGCCGTCCAGCCTCTCAAGGAACCGGTAGTACCTGATGCCCTTTGTACTGTCGAGGAAATACCTCTCTCTCGACACAAACGCCCCCGCCCTGTTCATGGCGCTGACATGTCCGGATGCTACCAGCGACTCCTTATTTACGGATCTTGCCTCGGCGACGATCTCGCGAAGCCTTGCCTTGTCATCCAGCTTGCTCTCAAAGAGGATCTCTTTGAGCAGCTCCAGTGTGATCCCGGCCTTGCCGTACAGCGATTTCGCCTTTGCATTGAGCTTATATACCGTGTCCGCATCGCTCTCCATGCCGCCGTAGATATCCGCGCCGAAGCCCAGCCCTCCGCAGTTGAGATCTATAAGCGTATTCAGCTGAGCATATGTGTGCCGCTGCGTGTCTATATATCCGAGCACGCTTGTCAGCAGCCGCACATAGGGGAGGTCCCGATCCGCTATATCTTTGATATCGTACATCAGCCCCAGATATATGATGCCGGAGGTATCTATATCGGAGTAATGCACGTCGATATCCCCGATTTTTCTTATCTCTCCGCCTATATGCCGCGCCTCGCGCTTCAGATCGGATATCGAAAGCATCGGCAGCTTCATAAGAGCCTCGGCTGATGAGGGCTCGCTCTGATATGCCTTCAGCTCCTCGGTC
This sequence comes from Agathobacter sp., assembly GCA_963651635.1. Taxonomy (GTDB): domain Bacteria; phylum Bacillota; class Clostridia; order Lachnospirales; family Lachnospiraceae; genus Darwinimomas. The sequence goes on along the minus strand of CAVJQN010000098.1, from coordinate 14,807 downwards.
TGCTTTGCGATTCTTTCAAGCTCGTCACTGCTCATGCCGGCTCTCAGCTCGTGCATACGGGCGCGCAGCTCCTCGTCGTGCCTCTTGTCCAGCCCCTTCACGGGCTTTAACGCAACGAGCGCGCAGTGTGAGTTGCCCAGCAGCCCGTCGCGGATCAGGCTCTCGTAGTATCCGGTATCTATCCGGCTCTTCATCTCCTCAAAGACAGCCTCATATCTGATATGCATCGTCGGATCTGCGTCATACAGCCAGCTGTCAAAGGACTGCAGTCCGTATGCCAGCCCCTTGGGGAGATTTCCGTAGTCCGCCTCCCGTGCACGAAATTCCATCACATTGATCGAGGCTCTGAGCGCATCGCGATCCAGCCCCTTATCTGCCGTCTCACGCAGCGTCTCACGGATGATGCGCTCAAATTCGTCCTTCTTTGACAGAGATGTATTGCGCGCCCTCACCGCAAAATACGGCAGAGCTATACCCTCGCAGTACCCGCCGTAGATATCGTCGCCTATCCCCGCCTTTATCAGCGCCTCCTTGAGCACCGCGCCCGGATTGTCTATCAGAACATCCTCGAGGACATGATAGGCATTGTAGGCAAGCGGATCCAGCTCGCCGCCTACCGCCGCCTGCCATGTGAGCACCGCGGTATCCTGCTCATCCTCATCGTCCGATATGGGATATTCCTGCTCGACATACACCTGCTTGCCCAGATGCTCCGGCATAGGTATCTCGGAGCAGACCTTGCGATATTCATAGTGTGAGAGATACTCCTCGTCTATATATGTCAGGAGCTTTTCCATATCGCAGTTGCCGTAGAGATAGATATATGAGTTGGACGGATGGTAGTATACGGCATGGAAATTCTTGAAATCCTCGTAGGAAAGCGAGGGTATGACATCGGGATCTCCTCCCGACTCCAGCGCATACGGATGGTTCGGATACAGCGCGGCATTGACAGCTGCCTCAAGTATACCATCGACCGAGGAGTACACACCCTTCATCTCGTTATATACCACGCCGTTGCAGAAGAGCTCGCCGTCCGCATCCGTCTCGTAGTGCCAGCCCTCCTGACGGAATATCTTCTCCTCGTCATAGATACGCGGATTAAATACCGCATCGAGATAGACATCCACCAGATTGGAGAAGTCCTTGTCATTGCAGCTCGCCACCGGATATACGGTCTTGTCCGGATAGGTCATGGCATTGAGAAAGGTATTGAGTGAGCCCTTGGCCAGCTCTATAAAGGGATCCTTGCAGGGATACTTCTTCGAGCCGCACAGTACGCTGTGCTCCAGTATATGCGCCGCGCCCGTGCTGTCGGCGGACGGCGTGCGAAAGCCTATACAGAATACCTTGTTCTCGTCCTGATTGGGCAGGAGCAATACCTTTGCCTTGGTCTTGTCGTGAACCAGCTGTATCGCATCGCAGTTTAACTCATTGATTCTTTCTCGCTTTATCTGGGTGTAGTTCTTCATGCTCTTGCTTCTTCCTGTATTTTTATGTTTTTATTTCTAACTTCATGATACCCGGATTGCTCCGCGCGTTGCGCTCCCGCAATCCTACAAAACATTCGTAATACGCTCATTTTTCTACGAAAAATGGCTACTTACTCATGTTTTGGCGGGTCCCAAGGTCAAAACTCCTCGCGAGAGCAAGCTCTCGCCGTAGTTTTGGACCTTTTGACCCTGGTATCATTTCATTGCTCTGCCTCCGACGGTGCCGCCTGCCTGAGGATATCTCCCGGCTCGGCTCCCTCTCCCGCGTCCACATGTATGCTCTGCTTGGAATGAGGACAGCTCTCCATCTCGCAGCCGCCATCATCGCGGATGGATCTGACGGTCGCGGTCAGATTCGTTCCATCCTTCTTCATGATCTCTATCTCATCTCCGACGCTGAACTTGTTTTTCTGTATCAGATGAAGCCTGCCGTCCTGCTCCACCTCATCGACGGTGCCCAGATATATATAATTTTTCACATATGTGTTGTCATCATATATCTGCGCGTCGCTGCCCGGCTTGCCGAAGAAAAATCCGGTGGTAAACGGCCTGTACGTGCATTTTCCTATCTCGGTCTTGTAGATTTCCAGATGATCCTTGTACTTGAGCGGATCCTCGCGATAGTCGTCGATAGCCATACGGTACGTCCTCGCCACCGTAGCTACATACAGCGCCGTCTTCATACGCCCCTCGACCTTGAGACTGTCTATCCCCGCCTCTATCATCTCGGGTATATGCTCTATCATGCACAGATCCTTGGAGTTAAATATATATGTCCCGCGCTCGTTCTCATATACGGGCATATACTCTCCCGGTCTGGTCTCCTCGACGATGCTGTACCTCCATCTGCACGGGTGCGTGCACTCTCCGCGGTTGGCGTCCCTGCCCGTGAGGAAATTGCTCAGAAGACACCGCCCGGAGTACGAGATGCACATAGCGCCGTGGACAAATGCCTCTATCTCCATATCCTGCGGGATATTCCTGCGTATCTGCGCTATCTCCGCCAGTGAAAGCTCACGCCCCGCCACCACGCGCGACGCGCCCAGCTCCCGCCAGAAGTTGTATGTGCCGTAGTTGACATTGTTCGCCTGCGTACTGATGTGGATCGGTATATCAGGCGCGTACTTTTTCGCAAGCACGAACAGCCCGGGGTCTGATATCAGAAGCGCGTCCGGTCTGATGCGCTGCATCTGTCTGAAATAGTCCGGCGCGTCCTCCAGATCCTCATTATGTGCGAGTATATTGGCAGTGATATATACCTTCTTTCCTATGCTGTGTGCATAGCTTACGCTCTCCTCAATGTCATGCATAGAGAAGTTATGCGCCTTGGCGCGCAGTCCGAAGGCAAATCCGCCCATATATACGGCGTCCGCACCGTAGTCAAATGCAGTTTTCAGCACATCCGGTCCGCCCGCCGGAATCAGCAGCTCTATATCTCTCATTTTTATCTCCGTTCGGTCTGTTCGTGATATACGGATATCGATATGCCGTCGCCCGACGGTATCACCGTACTCGTAAGCCTGGGATCATGCGTGACGGCATACAGAAAATCCCTCATCCGCTGGTGCGCCGTCCGCTCCCGCCTGTCAAGCGCATAGCGCGAGCAGGCTATCGTACCGTCCAGCAACACATTGTCCGCCAGCAGCACTCCGCCGTCGGTCAGCAGACGCAGTATCATAGGCAGCCAGACGGCATACTGTGCCTTCGCCGCGTCCAGAAAGACAAAATCAAATCTCCTGCCCTCGTCTATGGCTTTCGGCAGATAATCATCCGCATCGATATGCAAGGCGTCTATATGAAGACCGGCACGTGCCCTCTGCCCGTCAGCCCTGCCTTCCTTTACTGCAGCCTCGACAATGGCTATATTGGCAAGAGCCTTTTCGTAGTCGGCATCCCCGATCTCCAGCGTCACGATATCCGCGTCCGGCAGGGTCTGAGCCATGACCAGCGCCGAGTAGCCCACCGCAGTACCTATCTCCAGTATGCTTTGCGGTCGGTGTATAGTCAGAACCGTCTTGAGCAGTTCCTCACTGCCGCGTCTGATAATGGGTATATCCTCCTGCTCTGCGCGCTCCCGTATCTCCTCCAATACAGCAGAATTACCCGGACACAGACTGTCCAGGTAATCCTCCACCGCCGCGTCGGTTATGCGCCGCAGGTCACGGTCATATACATGCTTTTTCATGAAGAGCCTCCGCCGCCCGGGCTTGCGCTGCCCGATGCCGTATCCGTATCGGGTCCGGCGTCTATCAGCTCCAGCATCTCTCTCGGCGTCATCGATGTGTTCAGCACATATGTGCCGGGATTGATATCATATTCAAAGAACCAGCACTGAACATAAAATGATGCCCTGTTCTTTATCAGTCCCTTGTCCTCCAGCTCCTCTGCTACATCAGTAGCCGTCTCGCCCTTGGATATCCTGATGCTGACATCCCTGCCCGGGGCTTCCTCCACGCTGCTTATGTAAAATATCTCATGTCCGAAGTTGTAGGCGATCTGACTGCCCTTTATGATTGCGACAGCCAGCAGAGAGTAGACGATCACCCGCACCGCGATCACTACCGCGGTGCGGATCATTTTGTTGACTCCGCTCTGTCTCTGTCTGCCCATCTGCTCGGCGCCTCCGTTGATGCTCTCAGTTTACATTCATGACCACCGGCACTATGACCGGATTTTTCTTCATCTCTCTCCAGACGAAATTGTTGACGCTTTCCCGTATCTGGCTGCGGATCTTCTTCTCGTCCGTGATCTGCTTGGTCTCTATGGAGTCCATGACAGACTGCACGGCGTTGTTGAGCCTTTTGAGGAAATCCTCAGAGTCCTTGTCATGCACCAGACCTCTGGTCGTGACCTCTGCCGGGCCGGTGAACATGCCGGCCGCCTCGTCCCAGCACACTGCGATTATGATGACGCCGTTCTGCGAGAGCGCCTGACGATCCTTGATGAGGGAGTCCCCGTCCATATCGCTCACTCCGTGGCCCTCCACCAGCATGGCTCCCGAAGCGACATGATCGACTATCCTGAAGGTATCGCGGGTAAGCTCTGCCACATCTCCGTTGTCCGCCAGTATGACATTCTTCTCCGGCAGACCCATGCTGAGGGCGATCTCCCGCTGCGCGTCCAGATGCCTGTACTCGCCGTGCACGGGCAGAGAACATTCCGGTCTGACGAGCGAATACATCAGCCTGATATCCTGTTCGCACGCATGACCTGATACATGAGTCTCAGAGAGTATGACCTCCGCTCCCTTTGCCGTAAGCTCATTGACGATACGCGATATCGCCTTCTCATTGCCCGGTATGGGGCTGGAACTGAGGATGATGACATCATCCTCGGTGATGGTCACCTTCTTGTGCGTGGATGCTGCCATACGTGACAGCGCCGCCATGCTCTCGCCCTGACTGCCTGTCGTGATGATGACGGTCTGCTCCGGCTTGTACTTTTTCAGCAGATCCACATCGATCAGGGTTCCGTCCGGTATCTTGATATATCCCAGCTCATCGGCGGTATTTATCAGATTGACCATGGAGCGGCCTTCTATCACGACCTTGCGCTTGTATTTATATGCCGTATCGATGATCTGCTGTACGCGGTCTCCGTTTGAGGCAAATGTCGATACGATGATTCTGTTTGACGGATGCTCCTGAAATATCTGATCAAAGCGCCTGCCTATCGTCTTCTCCGAAAGCGTCGTCCCGGCCTTGATGGCATTGGTAGAGTCGCACATCAGCAGCCTGCATCCGTCGTGTCCGATCTGCGCGATCCTGTAAAGATCTATCGGATCGCCGAAGACGGGCGTGTAGTCTACCTTGAAGTCCCCCGTCACAAATACCATACCCGCGGGTGTATCTATGGCGAGTGCTGCAGCGTCCTGTATGGAGTGATTTGTGCGCACATATTCCACGCTCATGTCGCCGAATTTCAGCACCTGTCCGTAGCTTACGACGTTCAGGGAGCTTCCCTCCAGAAGCCTTGCCTCCTCAAGCTTGTGCTTTATGAGGGCGATAGTCAGTCGGGTGCCGTATACCGGAACATTCAGCGTCTTCATCACATGCGGCAGTCCGCCTATATGATCCTCATGACCGTGAGTGATCACAAAGCCCTTGATCTTGGACTCGTGCTCCTTGAGATAGTCCGTATTCGGTATCAGCAGATCCACGCCGGGGAGCGTCTCATCCGGGAAGCCCGATCCGCAGTCCACGATGATGATGGTATCGTCCGTCTCAAATGCGGTCATGTTCATGCCGATCTGCTCGAGACCGCCCAGCGGTATGATCCTCACGGAGCCGTTGTGTCCGCCGCGCTTTGACGCTCTCGGCTTTTTCGCTGCGGTCGGTATGCTTACCTCGTTGACCTTGATCTGCGAGCCCGATTTGCTCTGCGGCCTAGTCTGATTTTTTGCTTCGCTGCGACCGTCTGTCTTGCTCTGAGTCTTGCTCTGAGTCTTGCCCTGAGTTTTTGCCTTATTCTCTGCTTTTTCTGCTGCCTGCGGCTTATGTCTGCTGTTCGTCGCCGCTTTGTTATTATTCTGTGTCTTGTTTTTTTCTTTAACGCTGTTGTTTTCTTTAACAGCGCTGTTGTTTTGTGCTTTGGGCTTGTTTTGGTTCCTTTGCGTGCCGGACTGCTCCGGCTTGCTTTGCTGCTTTGGCTTGCCCTGCTTCACCTCCTGCTTATGCTGCTTTTCCTTTCCCTGCTGTTCTGTCTTTTCCTTCACGTTCTGCGCAGACTTAACAGCCTCGCCGGAGGACTTTTTGCCTCTCGCCGAGAGCCTCGACTGCATCCCGAGAGCCTTGATGGCCTCTAAGGGATTCCTGTTATTACTCAAACCATAACCTCCTATGCTTTGGAGCCGGAGACAATATCCGCCGGGACAGTGGGTATCCCGACCGATGTATCATCTTGTCAATGTAGTCTCCGAATCATCCATTAGTTCCGTAAATATCTTAAACATATAATCAAGCTCGTCATCGTTCTCCACGAAGCAATAGACGGCCTCATCTTCATCTTCCTTTGAGACATCTTTTAATATATAGCACTCCCCGTCCTCGTCCTCCTCGGCATCGGTCGCGAGTATGTAGTTCATGCCGTTGATGCGGGTCTCCTCCAGTATATACAGTTCTATCTTCTCTCCGCTTTCATCAGCCATGATTATCCGGCTGTCTGTCTGTATCTGTCTGTCGTTATCTTCTCTGTTCATGCCGTTCACCCGCATTGATATAGTCCTGCAATATGATCGATGCGGCTATCGCATCGATATGCTTTTTCCGCTCCTTGTGGTCTATCCCGAGATCGTCGAGGATCTCATCAGCCGCCACGGTAGTCAGCCTCTCGTCCTGAAAAACCGTACATACGCCCGTTCTTCGCTCAATCATGGCACCGAACTCTCTGCTTTTTTGCGCACGTTCGCCCTCTGTGCCGTCCATATTGAGCGGTAGACCTATCACGATAAGATCTATGCCGTTTTCTCTGACCAGCTCTTCGATACGGCTGCATGTCCTTCTAAGGTGGTTTTCCTGCTTTCTTGTTATCGTCTCGGACGGCTGCACCGTGATCCCCAACGGATCGGTCATAGCGACGCCTACCGTCGCAGAGCCGTAATCAAGAGCCATTATTCTCATACTTTTCCCGTTTCGCCGCGGTTTTCACTCAAAAGCAGGCGCCATGAGGCTCTTGCCTGAGCATGGCACCCGCAAAACATTCGTAATCCGCTCATTTTTCTACGAAAAATGGCTACTGCAGTTTTGTCTCAATATATGTATTGAGCAGCTCCTCGAGGATCTCGTCGCGCTCCACCTGTGTGATGAGGCTTCTGGCATTTTTATGGCTGGTTATATATGTCGGATCGCCCGACATGACATAGCCGACGATCTGATTTACAGGATTGTAGCCCTTTTCCGACAAGGCCTCGTATACCTTCTTCAAGACCTCGTTCACGGGGAGCTTCTTCTCCTGCACCTTGCGGAAATATTGTGTATCGCCCGTATAGCCCATCGCTGCTGCCCTTTCCTCATTTTTCTTGCAAATCAAAAAGTGCTAAATCATAAATGATGCAGGTCGCTCCGTGCTGCGCACTCTCGCGACCTGCAAGAACATTCGCAATCCGCACATTTTTCTGCGAAAAATGGCTACTTGCTCATGTTCTTGCGGGTCTCAAGGTCAACAATCCGCCTGCAAGCAAGCTTGCGTCGGATGTTGACTTTTCGCCCCTTTTGCATCATTCTATCCGAAATATTTTACAAGGACAATACTTTCAATGCTTACAAAGCGCTTACAAATGCCCTACGGCGCGGGATGTCCGATCAGCGTATAGTCATCCAGTCTGCCGTCTATATGATATCTGCGTATATCCCTCATGCAGCTCTCGTCACATTCTCCGGCGGGAACCGCCACACGCACATATGTATCCGTATGTCCGGCGTAAAATCTGCCTGCGTCGGTCTCTGTTGCCTCCTCCATGAGGACGTCTGCATCTCTCCCGACGTAATACTCTGTATATTCCCGAGAGTTGCGCAGATCCACCGCCTCCAGCTCATCGACGCGAGATTGCTTTTCCGCCATGGTCAGCTGCCCCGGCATCGCCGCAGCCCGTGTGCCCTCTCGCCTTGAATACGGAAATATATGCATCTGAAACAGCTTCATCTCATCGGCGAAGTCTTTCGACTGCTCGAAGTCCTCATGCGTCTCCCCGGGAAATCCGGCTATGATATCTGTGGTGACTGCCGGATGCGGATAATAGCTGCGTATCAGGCGTACCTTCTCGGCAAACTCAGCCGTCGTATAGTGGCGGTTCATCGCCCTCAGCGTCTTGTCACATCCGCTCTGCAGCGACAGATGGAAATGCGGACAGAACTCGCTCACTTCCTGCAGTCCGTCCATAAATTCCGTCGTGATGACATTCGGTTCGAGAGATCCAAGCCGCAGGCGCTGCAGCCCCGGCGTGCCGGATATATCCCTTATCAGTGAGATCAGGCTGTCTCCCGTATCCTTGCCGTAGCACGGCAGATGTATGCCTGTCAGCACTATCTCCCGGTGTCCGCAGGCTGTCAGCCCCTTTATCTCGTCGAGTATATCCTCCCGTCTGCGGCTGGTGACGCGCCCGCGTCTGTAAGGAATGATGCAATATGAGCAGAACTGATCGCAGCCGTCTTCTATCTTGACATCTGCACGCGTCCTGTTCTGCATCGCTGTCACCTTGACCGACTTTAGCAGCTCGTTTTTCCTGCTGTTGTCTATGATATAGTCAGCGCCCAGCCTCGCCCTCTCATCCTCCGACAGCCCCGATACATAGCAGCCCGTCGCGACCACCTTGGCGGAGGGATTCATCTTTCTCGCCCTGTGTATCATCTGCCTTGACTTTTTGTCGGCTATAGCTGTCACGGAGCAGGTATTGATCACATATACATCCGCCGCCTCCGTGAAATCGACTATCTCATAGCCGTCGGCACGATAGAGCTCCTTGAGCGCCTCGGTCTCATATATATTTACCTTGCATCCGAGTGTATGAAAAGCAACTTTCATATTGACTTTGAATCCTTAAAAATGTACGATTGTTTGCATAATTTGCGGCATAAAAGGGAGCGAAATATGAAAAAATCTGTTCACGTCTCACTAAATTCCATCGACAAGGTCAAGTCCTTCGTAAATACACTGATGCGCTTTGATGCCGACTTCGTCCTCACATCCGGACGCTATGTCGTAGACGCAAAGTCCATCATGGGCATCTTCTCGCTTGATCTGTCCAAGCCCATAGAGCTCCAGATCGATACTCCCGACGCGGATTCCGAGACGATACTCGCAGCGTTAAAGCCCTATATCGCCGAGTGATATCCCGGCTTTGCCAGTACTCGCTCCGCCGTATCGACCGCGGTCTGTACCATCCCGTCTATCTCCTCTGACAGGAGCTTTTCGGACTTTTTGATTCTGTTCAGATCCGGCTTCGTCACCGGATGCTTGGCTACAAATATGGTACAGCAGTCCTCATACGGCTGGATCGATGTCTCGTAGGTTCCTATCTTTGCGGATATTTCCACGATATCCTGCTTGTCAAAGCCGATCAGCGGTCTGAATACAGGCATCTCGCATACCTCATTGGTCACATACAGAGACTGGACAGTCTGGCTCGCCACCTGTCCTATGCTCTCACCTGTGATAAGCGCCAGATCTCCGTTTTTCTGCGCTATCATCTGTGCTATCCGCATCATGTAGCGCCGCATGATGATCGTCAGTTCCTCATGCGGGCATTTCTCATAGATATACATCTGTATCTGCGTGAAGTTCACTATATGCAGATTGACAGGACCTGTATATCTCGCCATGATGGTCGCCAGATCTATCACCTTTTGCTTCGCCCGCTCGCTCGTATACGGCGGCGCATGAAAATAAACCGCCTCGATTATCACACCGCGCTTGGCTATCATATATCCAGCCACAGGCGAATCTATGCCTCCCGACAGCAGCAGCATCGCTCTGCCGTTCGTCCCTATGGGCATCCCGCCCGGTCCGGGCAGCGTGATGGAGTAAATGTTGATATGCGTCCTGATCTCGACCTTGATGAGCGCCTGCGGATGATGCACGTCCACATGCATTTCCCCGAAGCGCTCCAGCACTGTCTCTCCCAGGTCGGCATTTATCTGCTCTGAGGTATACGGGTAGCTCTTATCTGCCCTCCTCGTATCTATCTTGAAGGATATATGCTTGTCGGGATATGCCATGTCGATATACTCGGTCACGGCCTTTTTGAGATTATCATATCCCTTGTCCTCTATACGCACCATGGGACAGATGCCGACTATGCCGAAGACGGTCTGCAGCGCGGCGACCGTGTCCTCGTAGTCATACTCCCCCTCGGTATCCACGTATATACGCCCGCTCTCCTTGCTGACGGTAAACTCGCCGTCCGCCTGCTCCAGCGCGAGGCGTATCTGCTTTATCAGAGCGTCCTCGAAGAGATACCGGTTCTTGCCCTTTACGCCGATTTCTCCGTACTTGATCAGAAATGTTCTGTAATTCATATTACCTGTCCTGTATACCTTTGTCGTATGTCACTTCCTCGAAAATCTGCGCAGCACGGGTATCTCGCGCTTCATGACATCGATGAAATACTCTGCCTGTTCGATGGTATTGTTCTCGTCCAGCGATACACGTATCGTGCCGTCCAGCAGCTCGTCTTTCAGCCCTATGCTCTTCAGCGTCCCCGATATCCCAGGATGGTGCGATGAGCATGCCGACCCGCTGGATACATATATCTCCTCTGCCTCCAGCGCGTGCAGCAGCACCTCGGCGCGTACACCTGCTACGGAAATGCTGACGATATGCGGCGCGCCCTCCTCGCCCTCTGCGGAGTTGACGCTCACGCCGTCTATCTGCCTCATGCCGTCCGTGATGCGGTTCCGAACCGATCTCATCTGCGCCGTGCGCACATCAAGCTCATCATATGCCTCCTTTGCCGCCAGCCCCATTCCTGCGATGCCCGGCACATTGATAGTACCGCTTCGCATATCATTTTGCTGACCGCCTCCGTATATGATCGGCTTTAGGCGCACACCGTCCCGAACGAACAGAAATCCCACTCCCTTTGGTCCGTGGAACTTGTGCCCGCTCACGCTCAGCATATCTATGCCCATACGTTTGGGATAAATGCGCATCTTGCCGTATGCCTGTATCGCATCGACATGATACAGGATCCCGGGATTTGCCGCCTTTATGACCCTTGATATCTCCTCGACCGGCTCTATGGCGCCGATTTCATTATTTACCAGCATCGTGGAGACCAGTATCGTATCGTCGCGAATCATCTCCTTGAGCGCCTGTATATCGGCATGACCTCTGCTGTCCACGGGCAGCACGCTCACTTCAAAGCCCAGCTCCCGCAGGAAGTCCATCGGCCGGTAAACCGACGCATGCTCTATGCCCGTCGTTATCAGGTGCTTTCCCTTGCGCTGATGAGCCAGCGCGCCGCCTATCAGCGCGAGATTGTTGGACTCGGTGCCGCAGGAGGTAAATATGATCTCCTTCTCACTGCACTTGAGCGTTGCGGCTATGCGTGATGCAGCCTCTTTTACGTACTGCTCCGCCGCCATGCCCATAGTATGCTTGGCGGAAGGATTGGCATAATCCTCCCGCATCGTCCTGACCATCAGGTCTATAACACTGTCACTGACTACCGTCGTGGCAGCATTGTCAAAATATACTTTCATGTATGATTATTCCGATCGTGTGTCAGGGCATCCCGCTTATCTGACGACCCTGACAAAGCTCTTCTTGCCCCTCTTGACGAGCAGCCCGTCACCGGCAAATGCCTCGGCGTCAAAGGCAGCACCTATATCGCTGATGACCTTATTGTCTACGCTGACTCCGCCCTGCTGCACATTTCTCCTCGCCTCCGAGCGGCTGGCAGCAAGGCCCGATGCGCATACCAGCGAGATGATATCTATCTTTCCGTCTTTGAGATCCTCGTCCTTCAGCTCATAGGTCGGTACATTGGTCATATCCGAGCCGCCCGCAAAGAGCGCTCTGCTCGCATCGCGTGCCTCACCTGCCTTGTCAGCTCCGTGTACCAGCGAGGTCAGCTCGTAAGCGAGCACCTCCTTTGCCTCATTGAGCTTCGCGTCCTTCCATGTCGCCATCTCATCTATCTGCTCCAGCGGGACAAATGTAAGCATGCGCAGGCATTTGATCACGTCTGCATCGTCCACATTGCGCCAGTACTGATAGAAGTCATATACCGAGGTCTTGCTCTCGTCGAGCCATACAGCGCCGCCTGCCGTCTTGCCCATCTTCTTGCCGTCGGATTTGAGCAGCAGTGTGATAGTCATGGCATGCGCGTCCTTGCCGAGCTTCTTTCTGATAAGCTCTGTTCCGCCGAGCATATTGGACCACTGATCGTCGCCGCCGAACTGCATATTGCAGCCGTAGTCCTCGTACAGACGCAGGAAGTCGTACGACTGGAGCAGCATATAGTTAAACTCCAGGAAGGAAAGTCCCTTCTCGAGCCTCTGCTTGTAGCACTCGGCTCTGAGCATGTTATTGACCGAGAAGCAGGGACCTATATCGCGGATGAACTCCATATAGTTCAGGTCTCTGAGCCACTCGGCATTATTGACCATCAGCGCCTTGTCGGGACCGAACTCTATAAATCTGCTCATCTGCTTTTTGAAACATTCGCAGTTATGATCTATCGTCTCCACGGACATCACCGAGCGCAGATCGCTCCTGCCCGACGGATCTCCGATCATGCCTGTGCCGCCGCCGACCAGAGCTATGGGCTTGTTTCCTGCCATCTGGAGTCGTTTCATGAGACAAAGCGCCATGAAGTGCCCTACATGAAGACTGTCCGCCGTGGGATCAAAGCCGATATAGAATACGGCCTTGCCCTCGTTGATCATCCTGCTGATCTCCTCTTCGTTTGTAGTCTGCGCGATCAGGCCTCTGGCCTTGAGTTCCTCATAACACTTCATCGATCCATCTCCTTATGTATATTGTGATGCCGCAGCGGCACCGGTACCTACTTCATCAGCGAACTGATGCCGAACCACAGTATCAGTATCGTACCCAGCACTATCCGGTAGCAGCCAAACAGTGTGAACGTATTTTTTTTGATCCAGCCCATCATAAAACGTATTGAATATATCGACACGGCAAATGCTGTCGCACATCCGATCAGCATATAGACGACCTGAGCGAGCTCTATCGGCTGTGAGTATCCTATGAGCCGCAGTATCGCTGAGCCTGTGATCACCGGTATGCCCGTATACATCGAATATTCCACTGCCTGCGGACGCGCTATGCCGAGCAGCAGCGCGCCGAGTATCACTGCCCCTGATCTGGACGTGCCCGGTACCAGAGCGAGACATTGAAACACGCCCAGGTAAAATGCTGTCTGATAGCTGATGCGTCCCAGCTTGTCGATCTCCGGCATCCTGTAGCGGTTCATATGCTCCGCCAGTATGAGCAGTATGCCGTAGACGATCAGTGTCGTCGCGACCACCACATTGTCATACAGGTGCGCCGCTATCCAGCCATCCAGCAGCAGTCCCAGTATGCCTGCCGGCAGCGTCGTCACGACCACCTTGCTCCACAGGCGCAGAGTCGCACTCTTTTGCTCCGGGCGCTTGCCCGGGTAAAGGGGGTTCAGCTTTCTCATGTTCATGACTATGACCGCAGCTACCGCTCCAAGCCTTATCATAGACAAAAAAAGGCTCTTGAACTCCGGCGTCATATCCGGACTTATCATCTCATCTATGATCATCATGTGTCCGGTGGCGCTCACGGGGAGCCACTCGGCAAATCCCTCTATGATACCGAACACAATGACCTTCAATATCTCTATCAGCGTCATATATCCTCTATCTGCCAGTCTATCGGTTCCATGCCGTGCCCCTTCAGGAACTCATTGGTCTTCGAGAAATGTCTGCATCCGAAAAAGCCCCGATACGCGCTCAGCGGACTGGGATGCGGCGCCTTCAGTATCAGATGCTCAGGGTTCGTGATGAGCGTCTGCTTGGACTGCGCAGGTCTCCCCCACAGCATGAAGACGACAGGGTGATCCAGCGCATCGACTGACCTGATCACAGCGTCGGTGAAATGCTCCCATCCGGCGCCCTGATGCGAGTTTGCCTGATGTGCGCGAACCGTCAGCACAGTGTTCAGCATCAGCACTCCCTGCCGCGCCCAGCTCTCCAGAAATCCGTTGTTGGGGATCCTGCATCCGATATCGTCATGCAGCTCCTTGAATATATTGACTAGCGACGGCGGTATCTCGACACCCGGACGTACCGAAAAGGAAAGGCCGTGAGCCTGTCCCTCGTTGTGGTAGGGATCCTGTCCCAGTATCACTGCCTTGACCTCGCGGCGCGGTGTCAGATGCAGCGCCGAAAATATATCCTGTGCGGGCGGATATACGACCCGCGTCCTGTATTCCGAATTTATAAAATCATACAGAGATCTGTAGTACGGCTTGGCAAATTCCGGCTTCAGCACCTCCAGCCAGTCATTATCGATCGCTGCCATCGCATCCCCCGTTCCTCAATCCCTGCTATTTTATCACAATCTGTCAGAGATACAACCGAAAGTCCCGGACAGCGGTTCTCAGCCGCTGTCCGGGACAGAATGTATGAGCAAGTAGCTACGATAGTGCGCGGTTCGCAGCAAGCCGCGCTGACTGTGTGCTACGCACTTGTCAGTCGCGGGCTGCTATCGCATGGGCAGTGCTAGAGCTTGCCTGCGGCGCTGTGCGCCTTGCCAAGCAAGCCACTGCCTCACCCAAGTATAGACTTCAGATCCTCCTCGGGTGTGGTGATGGGTGCTATGCCGAAG